>CAMUXV010000001.1 GCA_947164795.1 uncultured Caryophanales bacterium
AATAAAAAAGGAAGGAAGAAGATAAAAATGAAATTCGTAGTAAAAAAAGAAATATTATTAGAAAGTTTGACAAATACATCAAAGGCTATATCAACAAGAAACTTGATACCTATACTTACAGGAATTAAATTTGATTTAAAAGAAGATGGTTTATATATGTATGCTAGTGATACTGATGTATCTATTAGAACTTATATACCAAAAGAAAAGCTTACAAGTTTAGATGAAGTAGGTAGTATTGTTATTGGTGGTAAGTATATTGTTGAAATAGTTAGAAAGTTACCAGATGTTGACATTACTTTAGAAGTAATAGATGGTTATAAGTTAATTGTAAGTACTTCTAATACGGAATTTAATTTAAATGGTATTAATCCTAATGAATTTCCTAATTTAGATTTAGATGAGACTAAAGAACCTATTATGATAAAAGTTGGAATATTTAAAGAAGTAATAAATCAAACAGCATTTGCTACATCACAAAGTGAAACAAGACCATTACTTACTGGTATTAACTTTAAATTTAGTGATAATAAATTAGAAGTTATTGCTACCGACTCTTATAGATTAGCTAGAAAACAAGTAGAAATAGATCATAATTTAGAAAATGAAGCTAATATGGTTATTCCAGGTAAGAATTTGCTTGAACTTATTAAGATGTTAGATGATGAAAATGAAACTGTAGAAATGCATTTATTTAGTAATAAAGTATTATTTAAATATAAAAATTTAGTATTTTTATCAAGATTATTAAGTGGTACTTATCCTGCTAACTCAAATGTTATTCCTAAAGATTTTAATATAGAATTTGAGTGTGCTTTTAGTGATTTATTTAATATGATAGATAGAGCATCACTACTTACTTCTGATAGAGAAAAAAATACCATTAAATTATCTTTATCTAAGAATGAACTTATGATTTCTTCTAACTCTCCAGAAATTGGTAAAGTAGAAGAAAAAATGACTATCGATTATGATAAAGAAATTAGTATTTCATTTAGTTCTAAATTTATGTTAGATGCTATTAAGAGCTTTAATAGAGATAAAATTATTCTTTGTATGAATAATGATAGTTCTCCTATTATAATTAAAAATAGTGACGATACTAGTCTTACTCAGTTAGTTTTACCTATAAAAACATCTTAAAAACTGCTTTTTTTGCAGTTTTTTTCTTTTTTTGACAAAATTCGACATATTTCGACAAAATATTGTGCTTTAATACTTAACCAAGAAAGGGGGGATTAAGGACAATATGAAGAATTATGTTTTAAATGATGATGTTCTATGTTTTACACAGGATGTTGAAAATGAAGAAAATATATTAGTTATTGAGAAGAAAGATAGAGTTAGTGTTAAGATGGATTGTTTTAAGTTTTTAAAGAATAGTTGCAGTTTTTATGGTCATTCTTATAAAATACAAAGACAATTTATTATTGATAACTTTAATTATTATATAAAGACTCCGATTGTATTATCTGAATATGATATGATTATCTTTTTTCCTACGACTAGTCCTAAATCTAAGGAATGTATATGGATAGCATATAATAATGTTGAAAGATATATTAGTGAAAATAACTATACTAAAATATTCTTTAAGGGTGGAAAAGTACTTAATGTTAGTGCTCCATATAGTACTATTGATAGTCAAATAACTAAGTGTATTAAGATAGAAAAATTTATTAATAATATGAAGTTAAAAAAAGTATACTAAAGGCTTATTTTATAAGGGAAAAAGATGAAAAAAAAGTCATCTTTTTCTTTCTTTTTTTAATTGTTTGTGGTATAATTATATGTATAGGAGTACATAAACTTGAAAAAGGTGATGATATGGGCAAAAAAATGACTTTAAAATGAAGATAAAAAAAATAAAACTTCAAAATTATCGGAATTATGATAACTTTGAAATTGATTTAAGCAAAAATTTAAATATTATTATTGGAAATAATGCTCAAGGTAAAACTAATCTCTTAGAATCAATTTATGTACTTGCAGTTACTAAGTCTTTTTTATCTATTAATGATAAGAATTTAATTAAATTTAATAATAAATTTGCTAAAATATTAGGAGAAATTATTAATAATTTAAGTAGGAATAATAAATTAGATATTATTTTTAGTGATAAAGGTAAAGTTGTTAAAGTTAATGGCAAAGAGATAAAGAAACTTAGTGATTATATTTCTATTATCAATGTTATTATATTTAGTACTGATAATATTAGAATATTTAAAGAAAGTCCTAATTCTAGGAGAAAATATTTTAATATTCAGATAAGTCAAATTAATAAGAATTATTTAAAGTATTTAAGTGAGTATAATATACTTTTAAAGCAAAGAAATGAGTTTTTAAAAATTATGAATTTAAATAATAAGAGTGATTTGGATTACTTAGATATATTAAATGATAAATATGTGGATTTATCTATTAAAATATCTAAATATAGAAAGAATTATGTTGATGATATTAATTTATATTTAAGTGATATGTTTAAATATATTACTGGTATGGAGGAATTATATTTAATATACCATACAAGTATTGATGAAGATGAAGAAATATTTAAGGAGAAACTTACTAATAATTTAAATAAAGAATTATTATATAAAATGACATTAGTTGGTCCTAATAGAGATGATTTTTATTTTAAATTAGATGATAAAAATTTATCTTTATATGGTAGTCAAGGTCAAATAAGAAGTGCAGTACTTGCTCTTAAATTATCGGAAGTAAAATTATTTACAGAAAAGACTGGTGATAGTCCAATACTTTTATTAGATGATATATTTAGTGAACTTGATATTGAAAAGAGAAATAATTTACTTAGTACTCTAAGTGGTAATGTACAGACAGTGATTACTACGACAGATATTGAAAATATTACGGAAGATATTAGAAAAAAGGCTAATGTTTATGAGATAGATGATGGAAATATTATTTCGATACAAATAAATAATGAGGATGGTGAAGTAAATGGAAAATAATAATGAACATTATGATGCGTCGGATATTCAAGTACTTGAAGGACTTGAAGCGGTTAGAAAAAGACCTGGTATGTATATTGGTACTACTGATGTTAAGGGATTGCATCATTTAGTATGGGAAATAGTTGATAATGCTATTGATGAATCGCTAGCAGGTTATTGTAAAAATATTGAAGTTATAATTAATAAAGACAATTCGATTACTGTTAAAGATGATGGTAGAGGTATTCCTACCGCTATTCACCCTAAGACAGGACTTTCTACTGTTGAAACTGTTTATACAGTACTTCATGCAGGTGGTAAATTTGGTGGAGGAGGATACAAAGTATCTGGTGGTCTTCACGGAGTTGGTGCATCTGTTGTTAATGCTTTAAGTAAATGGGTTGAAGTTAAAGTATATAAGAATGGTGAAGTTAATTTTATTAGGTTTGAGAATGGTGGACATACAGTAGAACCATTACATGTTATTGATAAATGCGATGAAAGAAGAACGGGTACTGTTGTTACGTTTAAACCAGATCCTGAAATATTTGATACGGATATCTATGATTATAATACTTTAATGGTTAGAATTAGAGAACTTGCTTTCCTAAATAGAGGTTTATCTATTACTATTAGAGATGATAGAGATGAAGAAGATACTACTGGTGATACTTTCTTATATGAAGGTGGTATTAGTGAGTATGTTAAATTTATTAATAAAGAAAAGACTCCTATCCACAATGATATTATTCATTTAGAAGGAGAAGAAGATGGTGTTTATTTTGAAGTGGCTATGCAATATAATACTAGCTATAATGATAATATCTATTCATTTGTTAATAATATTAATACTCATGATGGTGGTACTCATGAAGAAGGTGTAAGAAGAGCATTAACTAGAGTTATTAATAGTTATGCTAAGAAGACTGGTATGCTAAAGGATAAAGATGAATCTTTAACTGGTGATGATGTAAAAGAAGGATTAACAATGATTATTTCATGTAAGCATCCTAATCCACAGTTTGAAGGACAAACTAAAGGCAGACTTGGTAATTCTGAAGTAAGAAAACTTGCTGATAGTGTATTTTCTCAGGGATTTGAAAGATTTTTAATGGAAAATCCTGAAGATGCTAAAATAATTGTTAATAAAGCTATGCTTGCATGTAGAGCAAGAAATGCTGCAAGAAAAGCTAGAGAAATAACAAGAAAAAGTGAAATGGCAACGACTAATTTCTTTGGTAAATTATCTGATTGTAAAAGTAAGGATCCTAAGGTATCTGAGATATTTATAGTCGAGGGAGATAGTGCAGGTGGTTCTGCCAAAAAAGGTAGAGACTCTATGACACAAGCTATACTTCCACTTAGAGGTAAAATACTTAATGTTGAAAAAGCTAGACTTGATAAAGCTTTATCTAATGAGGAAATTAGAACGATTATTACGGCTTTTGGAACTGGTATTGGTGAAGAATTTGATTTGTCTAAATTGAGATATGATAAAATCATTATAATGACTGATGCCGATGTTGATGGATCACATATTAGAGTATTATTACTTACTTTATTCTATAGATTCTTCAAGCCTATTGTTGAAGCTGGTCATGTATATGCTGCTCAACCTCCATTATTCTGTATAAAACATGGTAAAACTATTAAATATGTTTTAAATGAAGAAGAAAGGGATAAATATTTAGCTACTTTAAATCCTAATACTAAATTTGATATTGCACGTATGAAAGGTTTAGGAGAAATGGATGCTGAAGAATTAAATGAAACTACTATGGATATAAATAAAAGAGTCTTAAGAAAGATAACTGTTGATGACTGTGTAGCAGCAGATGCAATATTTGAAAAACTTATGGGTGATGAAGTAGAACCTAGAAGAAAGTTTATTGAAGAGAATGCTGTTTATGTACAGAATTTGGATGTATAAGGAGGTAATTTGGGATGGAAGAAGAAAACTTAAATAATGAAGAATACGATCAAGAACTAGAAAAAGTAGAAGTATCTAGTGATTTTAATGGATATTTTCATGAAAGAGATAGTTTAGCAGAGAATAATATTGTTGATGAAGTTAAAACATCTTTCCTAGAATATTCCGTTAGTGTTATTAAATCTAGAGCTTTACCTGACCTTAGAGACGGTTTAAAGCCTGTTCATAGAAGAATTTTATGGTCGATGTATGAAAGTGGTTATACTCCTGATAAACCTCATAGAAAGAGTGCTAAAACAGTTGGAGAAGTTATGGGTAATTATCATCCACATGGAGATAGTTCAATATATGAAGCTATGGTTCGTATGGCTCAAGATTTTAGTCAAAGATACATGTTAATAGACGGACATGGTAATTTTGGTAATATTGAGGGTGATGGAGCTGCTGCAATGCGTTATACTGAGTCTAGATTATCTAAATTATCATTAGAATTACTTAGAGATATTAATAAAGATACTGTTGATATGGATGATAACTTTGATGCTACAAGAAAAGAACCTGCTGTACTTCCAAGTCGATTCCCTAATGTACTCGTTAATGGTACAATGGGAATTGCTGTTGGTATGGCTACGAATATACCACCTCATAATTTAGGGGAAGTTATCGATGGATGTGTTGCTTATATTGATAATCCTGATATTGATACTTTAGGGTTAATGCAACATATTAAGGGACCTGATTTTCCTACTGGTGGTGTAATACTTGGTAATTCAGGAATTAAAAAGGCTTATGATACTGGTAGAGGTACAATAACTATTAGAAGTAGAGCAGAAATTGAAGATGAAGGTAATCATCAAAATATTGTTATTACTGAGGTTCCTTATGGTGTTAATACTATGGAACTTAAGAACAGAGTAGCTGAACTTGTTCATAATAAGATTATTGATGGAATATCTGACTATCATACCGATTTGAAAAATGGTGTTAAGATAACTATTACGTTAAAGAAAGACGCTAATCCTCAGGTTGTTCTTAATAATTTATATAAGCATACTAATTTTCAAATATCTTATGGTATTATCTTCTTAATGCTTGATGGACTTACTCCTAAAACTTTAGGACTTAAGGATATTATTTCTAAGTATATTGATCATCAAAAAGAGGTTATTATTAGAAGAACAAGATTTGAACTTGCTAAGGCAGAAAAAAGAGTTCATATTTTAGAAGGTTATAAGATAGCTCTTGATAATATTGATGAAGTTATTCAGATTATTAAGAATGCTGAAAGTGATGTTGAGGCTAAAGAAAAACTTATTTCTAGATTCAATTTAACGGAAGTTCAATCTGATGCGATACTTGAATTAAAACTTCGTAGATTAACTGGTTTAGAAAGAGATAAGATTGAAAATGAACTTGCTGAACTATTAAAAACCATTGAAGAATTAAAGGCTGTTCTTGCTGATACACAAAAGGTTCTTAACATTATTAAAGAGGAAATGCTTGAAATTAAAAGTAGATTTGCTGATGAAAGAAGAACTTCTATTGATATGACTGCTATTGATTATATCGATGATGAATCTTTAATACCTATTGAAAACAGTGTTATTACTTTAACTAATAAGGGTTATATTAAGAGATTAGCAGCGGATACTTATAAAACACAAAATCGTGGTGGTATGGGTATTAAAGGTATGGCTACTAATGAAGAGGATTTTGTAGAGCATTTAATTAATGCTACGACTCATGACTATATTCTTATGTTTACTAATAAGGGAAAAGTATATAGAATTAAAGGATATGAGATTCCAGAGTTTAGTAGACAATCCAAAGGTCTTCCTATTGTTAACTTATTATCTCTTGATAAAGATGAGAAGGTCACTTCACTTCTTAAGATTTGTAATGATGATGAATATAAGTATTTAGCTTTTGCGACGAAAAGTGGACTTGTTAAACGTACTAATATTTCGGAATTTGATAGTATTAGAAATAATGGTAAGAAGTTTATTACATTAAAAGATGATGATGAACTTGTGTCTGTTAAGAAAACTACTGGTAGCAATGAAATATTAATGGCTGGATCTAATGGTAGAATGGTTAGATTTAAAGAAGAAAGTGTTAGAGTTATGGGTAGAGGAGCTGCTGGTGTTAGAGGCATTAATCTTGATGGTGGATATGTTGTTGGCATGGAAGTTGCTAATGAAAATGAGAATATTCTTGTTGTTACTGAAAAAGGTTATGGTAAAAAGACTCCTACCAGTGAATATAGATTAACTAATAGAGGTGGAAAAGGTGTTAAAACACTTAATGTGACTGATAAGAATGGTTCTATTATTGCATTTAAGTCTACTAATGATAATAAAGACATTATGATTATCACTGATTCTGGTATAGTTATTAGATTGGATGTTAATAAGATTTCTACAATGAGTAGAGTTACACAAGGAGTTAGATTAATCAATCTTAAGGAAAATAGTCTTGTAAGTTCTGTAGCTCTTGTTGATAAAGAAAATTTAGAAGAATCTGATACTGAAAGTACTAAAGAAATTGATAATAATGTTGAGGAGAGTAATTAATACTCTCTTTTTTTATTATTATTTCCCGGGAAATAATTTAAAAATTATACTTTTTTTGATAAATATTATAAAAATTCAATGTATTACTTGTTGATAGATGTAATGTAGTAGATATAGATAATAATTATTTTGGGAAATATTATGTGTAAAATTTGTAAAATAGCTTATTTTAACAGCTATTATGTTTATTATTTGATAACACTAATTATTTCCTGGGAAATAAAAGCGATACATACAAATGTTTGTACTATAATAAATGTTGCTTTTTTTATGATAATATAGTATATTCTTGTTGATACAACATTAATGGTGGAACCAGGTCAGGGATGGAAATCAGCAGCTTTAACACTTAATTAATGTGTGTATCTTTTTTTATGTTCCACGTGGAACATAATATGCAATTATATTTTATTTTGCGTTATTTTCTATTAATGTTTATTTCCTATTGCTTTATATGTTATTTACTTAAATCTTATGTTCCACGTGGAACGTAAGATTTATTTATTTACTCATTTATTAATTTACAATTTAATACCAATATTCATTATTATTTGTAATAAAAATATTAATGCTATGTTCCACGTGAAACATACAAATATTAATCTGTTTCTTTCATATTTAAATAAAATGTTTATGAATTTTACATTTATATTTAAATTTATTTCATGTTACACGTGGAACATGAAATAATAATAAAATATAATATTATAGTTTTTTTACATATATAATTTTCTATTGATAGTCTGATAAAAAAATGTTAATATTTATATGTTTCACGTGGAACATGGATTGGTGATGTTATGAATAATTTTTTTTTGAATATGGCTTATGAAGAAGCTAAGAAATCTTATGAAAATGATGAGATTCCTGTTGGATGTGTTATTGTTAAAGATAATAAAATAATTGCTTCCGCTCATAATTGTAAAGAAAGTAGTAAGAATTCTATTATGCATGCTGAATTGTTAGCTGTTGATAGAGCATGTAAAGCTGTTGGAGATTGGAGACTTGATGATTGTGAAATATATACAACGTTAGAACCTTGTATGATGTGTATGGGAGCTATTATTGAAAGTAGAATTAGAACTATTTATTATGGTACTATTTGCAAAAACGAACGAATGTTCGATATTAATAAGTTAAATAATAGAAAGATTGATATTATTAATCTTAGTGATAAGAGATGTTCTGATATTTTGAGTGATTTTTTTAAAAACAAGAGAAAAAATTGATTATTTCTCTTGTTTTTATGTTATAATATTTTCGATAGTTATATGGAGGTGCGTTTTATGAGTTATTTGGCTTTATATAGAAAATATAGACCTTCTGATTTTAATAGTGTTTATGGTCAAGATGAGATTGTTACTATTATTAAAAATGCTATTATTAATAATAAAATATCTCATGCTTATCTTTTTTGTGGTCCAAGAGGAACTGGTAAGACTACAATTGCGAAAATTATTGCTAAACTTGTTAATTGTGAACATTTGGAAGATGGTAATCCTTGTGGAAAGTGTTATAATTGCAAAAATTTTTCTAATTCTAATGATATAGTTGAAATAGATGCAGCTTCTAATAATGGTGTTGATGAGATTAGAGAGATTAGAGATAAGATTAATCTTGTTCCTAGTAATGCTAAGTATAAAGTATACATTGTTGATGAAGTTCATATGCTTACTAATCAGGCTTTTAATGCACTTCTTAAAACTTTGGAGGAACCTCCTAGTCATGTTATATTTATTTTAGCTACTACGGAACCTCACAAAATTCCTTTAACTATTGCTTCTAGATGTCAAAAATTTAGATTTTCTAAGATAGACGACAACAAGATTGTTGATAGACTAAAAGAAATTTCTAAGTTAGAAAATATTTCTTGTGATGATGATGCTTTATTTGAAATTGCTAGATTGTCTGATGGTTGTATGAGGGATGCTATTAATTTACTTGATCAGTTAGTGGCGTACTCTAATTCTAATATTACTTTAGAGGATATTTATAAGGTGAATGGTTCAGTATCTTATAATGATATTAATGAATTACTTGTTGATATTTTCAATAATAATAAGACTAAAATTATTGAATTTATTGATAACTTTGATAAAACTGGTAAAGAGGTAAATAAATTTATTGAGGAGCTTATTATTTTTGTTAAAGATGTTATTTTATATAAAAATGCTGGGTTTTTATCTAATATTAGTACTAAAAATGAAAATATTAAGGCTATTTCTGAATTGTTTTCTGATAAAATTCTATATTTACTTGTTGACATGTTAAATGATACGCAAAATAATATTAAATCTTCGTCCCATGGATCAATATTATTTATGACCTCGATGCTTAATTTTTCTGATAATATTAGTAATAGTGAAGTACACGCTGTTGACAAAGCAAATATCAATAGTAAAATTGATTATAACTTGGGTAATAATGACAAACATTATGAAATTATTTCCCGGGAAATAATTTCTGTGGAAGAACCAGCTAAAGAAGAAAATATTTTAGAATTATCAATTGATGTTGATGGGCGAATTAATAATGCTCTTGCGGATGCTTCTAAAGAAATTTTGAAAGAGTTTAAAGGTAAATGGAGCTTAGTTAATGATTACCTTTTTGATGATAATTATTCTTCAATATGTGGATTGCTTAAAGATTCTAATATTGTAGTGGCTTCTAATGAATATATAATTATTTCTAATAAGTTGTCTTCTGTTGCTTCAAGAATTAATTTTAGTAATGTTGAAGTAGAAGAATTGTTTGAAAGAATATTTGAAAATAGTGTTAAAATCGTTGCTATTTCTAATGATGAATGGAATAAAATTAGGAAAGATTACATTGATAATATTAAAAATGGAAATAAATATGTTATTAGATCTTTAAATGAAAAGATTGACGATGATAAGGTTAAAACACCGGTAGATGATTTAATTGATTTAGTTGGTGAAAATATAATAGAATACAAATAAAAAAGGAGAATGATTAAAATGAATATGCAAAGTTTAATGATGCAAGCTAAAAAGATGCAAAAAGATATTGAAAAGGCACAAAAGGAACTTGAAAATAAGGAATATACTGGAAATTCTCAATTAGTTAGTGCTACGATTAGTGGTAGTAATAAATTATTATCTGTTAAAATTGATATGGATGAATTATCTGTAGATGATAAAGAAATGTTGGAGGATATGATAATAGTAGCTATTAATGACGCTATTAATCAAATGGAAAAAGAAAAGGAAGAAAAGTTTGGTAAATATGGCCAAATGTTTAATGGTTTGATGTAGTATGTATCCTAATTGTATTAAAGATATTATAGAAGCTTTTAAGGATTTACCTGGTATTGGTGAAAAGACTGCTGAAAGACTTGCTTTTTCTCTTATTAATTTTGATAAGGATAAGCTTACTTCTTTTTCTGATGCTATTACTGCTGTTAGGGATAAGATTAAATATTGCACAATATGCGGTAATATCACTGATGAGGATAAATGTTCTATTTGCAATGACAAAAATAGAAATGATAAAATTATTTTTGTAGTGGAAAAAGCAAAAGATATTTCTTTATTTGAAAAAATTAATGTATTTAATTGTAGATATCATGTTTTAGGAGGTCTTATATCTCCTCTTGATGGTATTGGACCAGAAGATGTTAATATTGATAGTTTAATTAAAAGAATTGATAATGATAATGTTGAAGAAATAATTCTTTCATTAAAACCTTCTATTGAAGGGGAGACTACTATGCAATATATTAAGAAAGTTCTTGATGGTAAAAATGTCAGGGTGACAAGAATTGCTACTGGTATTCCAATGGGGACTGATATTGAATACATTGATGCTATGACTTTAGAGTTTGCATTAGATGGTAGAAAAGATATATAAATTAGTTTAATTCATATAGTTTACTAGGTGAATGTTATGTTTAAACGTTTTATTGATAACATGTTTTTTGTTATTAAAAAATTTATTTTTAGTGTTTTAATTATATATACTTTTAATATGATTATTTTTCCTATTGGAATTATTCTTCCAATGAACTTTTTTATTATTTTAACTATTATGTTATTTGGGTTTCCAGCAGTTATTGGGTTTTCTTTGCTTTTATTATTTATAGTATAAGAGGGTGATATTATGTTAGAGGAGTTTAAAGATAGTCAAAATCTTGCTTATAATATTTTAAATAATGCTATTTCTAGTAACAAATTATCACATGCTTATTTGTTTGATTCAAATGAAAATCCTGATACTTTAAAACTAGTTATATCTTTTACTAAGATGATTGTATGTAGTGAATTTGATGATAGTGAAAAAGTAAATGTCTGTTATCGTATTGATGCTGGTAATTATCTCGATGTTAAAATTATTGATTCTGATGGAATTTGGATAAAGAAAGATGAACTTATTAATCTTCAAAATGAATTTAGTAAGAAAGCAATTGAAGGAAAGAAAAAGGTATATATTATTAATGAAGCTGAAAAAATGAATGTTCAGACAGCTAATTCGATACTTAAGTTTTTAGAGGAGCCTGTTGATGATATTATAGCGATTTTAATTGTTAATAATATTAATTTAGTTCTTCCTACGATTATATCTAGGTGTCAAATTATTAAACTTAATAAGAAAAAGTATGCTGATACAAGTGTGGAAAATTTTTATTATTTGTTTTCTAACACTAAATATGGTAAAATATCTTCTGATGAAACAAGCAATATTATTGATAATGTTATTAGTTTTGCTTCATTTATGGAAAAGAATGGTATTGATTCTATTATTTATTCTAAGAAGATATGGCATAATTTTTTTAAAGATAGAGAATGTTGTATTATGGGGATGGAACTTCTTATTAATTTGTATATGGATGTTATTAGATATAAATCCAATATAGATGTTAATTTCTATAGAGATAAAATTGATATTGTTGAAATGATTTCTTCTTATAATGATTTAGATAGACTTACAAAGAAAGTTAATCTTTTGATAGAAGTTGAGAATAACCTTAAAAGAAATTTGAATATTAATTTACTTATTGATAAATTAATTATAGATATGTGTGGTGATTGATATGAAAGTTGTTGGTGTTAAAATTAATGATACTGGAAAAGTAGTATATTTTGATTGCAATGATTTTAATTTAAAGAATAATTTAACTGTTATTGTGAAAAATGATAGAGGTCTTCAGTTTGCAAGAGTTGTTGATTTGTTGGAAGTTCCAGATAGTGAAAAATATGATAAGGTAATTAGAATTGCTACTAAAAGTGATTATCAGAAATTTTTGAGTAATCTAAAGGAAGAGGAGAAAGCTTTACAAAAATGTAGAGAACTTGCTAATAAAGATGGTCTTAATATGACTATATTGGATGCAACTTATAATTTTGATAAGACTCAACTATTATTTAGATTTTTATCTGATGAGAGAGTTGATTTTAGAAATCTTGCTAAAGATCTTGGCTCTCGATTTAGAACAAGAATTGAACTTAGACAAATTGGTATTAGGGATAAAGCTAAAGAGGTTGGTGGATTTGGTCCTTGTGGAAGAATTTTATGTTGTAGTACTTTTTTGAATAATTTTGATACTGTTTCTATTAGTATGGCTAAAAATCAAGGACTTGCTCTTAATCCAACTAAAATTAATGGTGTATGTGGAAGACTTTTGTGTTGTCTTAATTATGAAAATGATGCTTATACTGCAGCTAGAAAAGATGTTCCTGAATTAGGTAAAAAGGTTGTTATTGAAGGTAAAGAAGGAAAGGTTATTACTTCAGAACCTTTGATTGGTAAATATAAAGTTTTAATTGATGATGAAGTAGTGGAAGTTGATATAAATGCTAGTAAGAAATAATTTGCTTAATTATAAGGATAAATATATTTTTCAGGATACGGATTATTTTAAGATGTCATTGGACAGTTTATTGTTGTCTCAATTTGTTACTATTAATTTGAGGGATAAAAAAATATTGGATATTGCTACTGGGAATGCTCCGATTCCTATGCTTCTAACTTTTAGAACTAAGGCTCATATTTATGGTGTTGAATTAAATAAAGAAGTCTATCTACTAGGTAGAATTTCCATTAGTGAAAATGAAATGAAAGATCAGATTACGCTTATTCATGATGATGCAAAGAATTTGCCTGATGTTTTTGAGTCTGATTTTTTTGACGTTATTACTTGTAATCCACCATATTTTAAGACTAAGAATATTGAATTTGAAAATAATAATGATGTTAAGGCAATGGCAAGGCATGAGAGAACTTTTGAGCTTGAGGATGTTTTTAGAATTAGTAAGTATTTACTTAAAAATAATGGTAGGCTAGCTATGGTACATAGAACTGAAAGAATAATAGAAATTCTTGAAGTTATGAAAAAGTATGGCTTTGAGCTTAAAAAAATTAGATTTGTTTATCCAAATGTTAATAAAAATAGTGATTTGGTATTAATTGAATGTATTAAAAATGGTAAACCTGGTCTTAAGATGTTACCTCCTTTATTTGTTTATAAAGATAAGGGGGTATATTCTGATGAAGTTGAAGCTATGTTTGGAGAGTGACTTTGATGCAAAATAGTTATGATGGTAAAAGTACTTTATATTTAGTGAGTACTCCTATTGGTAATTTAGAGGATATGACTTATAGATCTGTTAAAATTCTTGAAGAAGTAGAAGTTATTTTTTCAGAGGATACGAGAGTTACTCTTAATTTACTTAATAATTTTGGTATTAAGAAGAAACTTATTGCTCTTCATGAACATAATGAGGATACTGTTAAAGAAAAAGTACTAGAATATTTAAAAGAAGGTAAGAATGTTGCTCTAGTTACTGATAGGGGGACTCCTATTATCAGTGATCCTGGTTTTAAAACTACTCAGTATGCAATAGAAAGTGGTTATAATGTTGTAGCTTTACCTGGAGCTACTGCTTTTGTACCTGCTTTAATTACTTCTGGTATTGCACCTCAACCATTTTTATTTTATGGCTTTTTAAATAGTAATGATAGTAAAAGAAAAAAAGAGTTAGAGAAACTTTCTGATAACAAATGTACAATGATTTTTTATGAGGCTCCACATAGAATTATGAAGTCTCTTAATTTGATGTTGGAGGTATTTGGTGATAGGAATATTAGTATTTCTAGAGAAATTACGAAGAAGTTTGAAAGTATTTATAGGGGTAAAATAAGTGAAGTGATTAAATTAATACCTGAAAAAGGTGAGTTTGTAATAGTTGTTGAAGGTAATTCAGGTAATAATATTGATGAATCTTTAAGTGAAGTAGATGCTGTTAATTTATATATTAAGGCTGGATTATCTGTTATGGATGCTATTAAGAAAGTTGCTAAGGAGAGAAATGTTCCTAAAAGTGAAATATATAATTTATATCATAAAGGAGAGTGAGTATCATGAAGTTAGTTGTAGGTCTTGGTAATCCAGGAAGAGAATATAAAAAGACAAGGCATAATATTGGTTTTAATTTACTTGATTTTATTGCAAATAAATACAATTATTCTTTTAAGGTTGATAAAAAGTTTAACTGTGAATTAGGAGAAACTTCTATTAATGGAGAAAAAGTAATTATGGTTAAACCTTTATCTTTTATGAATTTGTCTGGTTCTGTTGTTAGTAAAGTTAAATCTTTTTATGATATAGATATCAATGATATTCTTGTTATTCATGATGATTTGGATATGGAATTTGGTAAGATTAGAATAGTCTATGATAGTTCCAGCGGTGGTCATAATGGTATTAAGAATATTACTGAGTGTCTTGGTAGTCAGAAATATACTAGATTGAAAATTGGTATTTCTAATGATAAAAATATGGATACTAAAGATTATGTTCTTGGTAAATTTAGTAAAGATGATATTAAGAGTTTAGGGCATATTTATGGTAAACTTGACAATATTATAAATGATTTTGTTAATATGAATGTAGATGAATTAAAACAAAAATATAATAGTATGAATAATAATTAGATACAAGAAGTTGTATCTTTTTGGTGTTATATAGGAGGAATAATATGAGTTATTTTGATAGTTTATTTAAGATAGATAGTAAAAGTAATTATAGTATTACTGGTCTTAATAAAGAACTTAATAGTATTTATATTTATGATTATTTTAAAAAACAAAATAGAAATATTTTGGTATTTTGTAATTCTTTATATGAAGCTAACGATATATATAATAGAATAAGTAGTTATACTGATAAAGTATTATTTTTTCCTATGGATGATTTTATTGCTAGTGAAGCTACATCTATTAGTCCTGAATTTATGATAGAAAGGCTTAGTACTTTGAATAAGTTATGTAGTGATGGTGAATATATTGTTGTAACTAATATGACTGGCATGCTTAGGTATTTACCTAGTAAAGATTTATATAAATCTAAGTTTATTAAATTAAAGAAGAATGAAGAAATTAATAGAGATAGATTTATTAATGATTTATTTGAACTTGGCTATGAAAATGTTCCTTTAGTTAGTAAAAGTGGAGAAATGGCTATTAGGGGATATGTTATTGATATTTTTCCTATAGGAGAGGAGAATCCTGTTAGAATTGAGTTTTGGGGTGATGATATTGATAGTATTAAATACTTTGATTTGGATTCACAACTTTCTAATAAAGAGATTAATAATATTGATATTTATCCGTTTACAGAATTTTTAATAGATAAAAAAATAGATGATGATGTTATTATAAGACAAAAATATTTACTTAATTATTCAGATAAGGTAAGTGGAATATGGGATTATTTAGATGATGTTGTAATGTTTTATTATGATTATAATCAAATTGTTACTAGTTATGGTTTACTTAGAGAGACGATTTTAAATTATGATGAAGAAGTAAAAGATAGTATTAAAACTAAGTATATGTATGATATAGAGGATATTAAGGTTAAAGATATTATTTATATGATGGATATTGATAATTTAGTTGATAAGAAGATTAAGAATTATGGTTATTTATCTTTTAATATTGATAATTATGCTGGTAATTTTGAGAAGATTAAGGGTGATTTAGATAAATATTTACTTAAGGGAAAGACTATTATTTTATGTATTGATAAGAAACATGTAGCAAAAAGAATAGTAAGTTACTTAGATATTGATGATAAGTTAATATTAACTAATGAGAATGAGATTATTAAGAATAAAATTAATATTATTAATAAGTATATTACGAATGGTTTTATATATGAAGATTATGTAGTAATATCAGTGAATGATTTATTTGGTAATGTAGAAGAAAAGAAAAAGACTAGAAATAGTTTTAGGGTAGGTACTAAGATTAGTAATATAGACAATCTTGTTAAGGGTGATTATATCGTACATGTTGATCATGGTATTGGTATATATGGTGAATTATGTTCTTTAACAAAGAATGGTCTTAAGAAGGATTATATTAAACTTATTTATGCTGATGGAGATATTTTATATTTACCAGTAGAAAAGATTGATAAGATAAGTAAATATAGTGCTTCGGATGGATCTTATGTGAGGCTTGATAGTTTATCTAGTGATAACTGGGAAAAGAAGAAAGCTAGAGTTAGAAAGAAATTAGAGTCTATTGCAGGAGATTTAATGAAGTTATCAGTAGAAAGAGAAATGGCTAAAGGATATGCTTTTTCTGTTGATGATGAGAATCAGATTATGTTTGAGAGTAAATTTCAGTATGAACCTACTTCTGATCAGATAAGGGCAACAGAAATCATTAAGAAGGCTATGGAAAGTGATAAGCCTATGGATATGCTTTTATGTGGAGATGTAGGTTATGGTAAGACAGAGGTTGCTTTTAGGGCTATATTTAAGGCTGTTAATGATGGAAAACAAGTGGCTTATTTATGTCCGACGACTATTTTATCTAATCAACAATATAATTCAGCATTAGAAAGATTTAGTGATGTTCCTGTTAATATTGCTTTACTTAATAGATTTACTTCAGTTAAGAAACAGAATGAGATATATAGGAAATTAAAAGAGGGTAAGATTGATATTTTATTTGGTACGCATAAGTTATTAAATGATAAAGTGGATTTTAAGGACTTAGGTTTATTAATTATTGATGAGGAGCAGAGATTTGGTGTTGTTCATAAAGAGAAGATTAAGAGATATAAGAATAATATTGATGTATTAACTCTTAGTGCTACTCCTATACCTAGAACTCTTCAGATGTCAATGTCTGGGGTTAGAGGTCTAGCTCTTATTGAGACTCCTCCAGAGAAGAGAAGACCTATTCAGACTTATGTAATACCTGAGAATAAGAATATTATTAAGGATGCTATATATAAAGAGTTATCGAGAAATGGTCAAGTATTTATGCTTTGTAATAATATTGATAAACTTGATAGTAGAATATCATTTATTAATGATATAGTACCGGAAGCTAAAGTTAGATATGCTCATGGTAGAATGAGTAAAGATGAAATAGAAGATGTTATGAGTGATTTTATTAATCATGAATTTGATATTTTACTTTGTACGACGATTATTGAGACTGGTATTGATATACCTAATGTTAATACACTTATTATTCTTGATGCTGATAGATTTGGTTTATCGCAACTTTATCAGATTAGGGGTAGAATTGGTAGAAGTGATAGAATTGGGTATGCATATTTAATGTATGATAATAGAAAAGAACTTAATGACTTGGCTGTTAAGAGACTTAATACTATTAAAGAATTTACAGAACTTGGTAGTGGCTTTAAGATTGCTATGAGAGATTTATCAATAAGAGGAGCAGGCGATATTCTTGGTAGTGAACAATCTGGTTTTATTGATAGTATTGGTATTGATTTATATTTAAAGATGCTTAAAGAAGAAGTTGATAAATTAAAGGGTATTAAAGTACCCGAAGAAGATACTAATATTAAACCTTTAATTGAAGTTGAAACACATATTACTAATGAATATGCTCCGGATGATGAGATTAAGATAGAGATTCATAAACTTATTAATAATATTAATAGTGAAGAGGATATTGTTAATCTTAAGAATGTACTTGAAGATAGATTTGGTAGAGTTACTGATGAGATGGTTATTTATATGCATGAGGAATGGTTTGAAAAACAGGCTAAGATACTTGGTGTTAAGGAATCTAAACAGTCTAAGAACTTTATTGAAGTAGTGCTACCTGTTGTTGCTTCTTCTAAAATAGATGGAGAGAAGTTATTCTTTGATGCTTATGATATTAATAAGAACTTTAAGTTTTCTTATAAAGATAAAAAGATTCATATTATATTAGATACTACTAAAAATGAGAAACATTTTATTTATTATTTAAATGAATTATTTGATAAGATTATTAAAGAAATAGAAAAGAATTAGAGATAAATATTTATCTTTAATTTTTTTATATTATTTGTATAAATATTTAGTTATATGGAAGAATATAAAAGAGAAAGTTAAAGGTGATATTAATTGAAGACTACAGGTGTTATTAGAAGAATTGATGAACTTGGTAGAATTGTTATTCCTAAAGAGATTAGGAAGAATCTTAGAATTAAGAATGGAGAAAGTTTAGAGGTATTTGTAGAAAGAGATTCTATTGTTTTAAAGAAATATTCTCAATTAGAGAATATTGAGAGTGTATCTGTTGATTATGTAGAAGCTTTTAATCAGATTATTAAACATAATATTATTGTTACTGATAGAGATAAGGTTATTGCAGTAGCAGGTCCTTTAAAGAAGAAATATTTAGGTAAAGAAATTAATGAATTTACTGAGAGAAGTATTGATAGAAGAGATTCTTTTTCGGAAAAGCAAAAGAAGATGTTTAGTGTTATTAAGGACGAAGAAGATAATGGTTATTATACTTTTACTTCAATAGTGGATAATGGTGATGCTATTGGTAGTGTTATTATTATTAGTACGGATACTCCTATTACAGATGTTGAAGATAAGATGGGTATTATTTTATCTAAATTACTTAGTAAACAATTCATAGATTAAAGTCTATGATTTTTTGTTTATCAACAATACCTGTTGATAGAAGATTTTTCTAATACTGTATTATGGAGGATTAACTTGTTAATCCGGGAAGCGAAGCGGTTAAATTAAAAAAGTATTGTAAAATATATAATTATATGGTAAAATCTTGTTGTAAAGCGATGAAGGAAAGAGTAATATTAAGTATTTTATAGAGAGTCTATGATGGTGGAAAATAGATAATGAAAGGTATTATAAATGGTTCTGGAGCTGTTATATCTAATAGGTGTAAACGGTAGCGCGTTATAGCTTAATGAGTTAAAAAAGTAAGGTGGTACCACGGATATATTTCGTCCTTTGTGTTACTATCTTTTTTTATGGAGATGATTTTATGAGAAGATTTGAAAAGATTAATGAAGAAGTATTTATTAGATATATTCCTGATGGTAATTATGAAGATGTAATACTTCCTAAGAGGAGTACTAAATATTCTGCGGGATATGATTTTTATAGTGTTATAGATTTTACTTTAAATCCAGGAGAGAGAAAAGTTATTCCTACTGGTATTAAGTGTATGATGGAAGATAATGAATACTTAGCTATTTATATAAGAAGTAGTCTTGGATTTAAGTATAATGTACGGATGTGTAATCAAGTAGGTATTATTGATAAAGATTATTATGGGAATAAAGAGAATGATGGTCATATTTTTGTGTGTTTACAAAATGAAGGTGATAAAGCAATAGAAATAAAAAAAGGAGATAGATTTGTCCAAGGCATATTTACTCCTTACTATGTAACTGATGAAGATATGGCTACAGGGGATAGAATAGGTGGTATTGGTAGTACGAATGGAGATGATAATGATGAATAAAAAGTTTTATATAAGTACAGCTATTGCTTATACGAGTGCTAAACCACATATTGGTAATACTTATGAGATAGTACTAACTGATGCTATTGCTAGATATAAGAGACTTAGTGGTTATGATGTTTATTTTCAGACTGGTACTGATGAACATGGTGAGAAGATAGAAATTAAAGCTAAAGAAAAAGGTGAGAGCCCTCAGGCATATGTTGATGATATAGCTAGTCAAATTAGAAATATTTGGGATATTATGAATACTAGTTATGATAGATTTATTAGGACTACAGATAAGAATCATGAAAGAGTAGTTCAAGACATATTTAAGAAGTTATATGATCAAGGCGATATTTATAAGGGTACATATAAAGGACTTTATTGTACTCCTTGTGAATCGTTTTGGACAGAGAGTCAGCTAGTAGATGGTAAATGTCCTGATTGTGGTAGAGAAGTTCATGAGTTTAGTGAAGAAGCATATTTTCTTCGAACTAGTAAATATTCTAAATGGCTTGAAGATTATATAGAAAGTCATCCAGGATTTATTGAGCCTGAATCTAGAAAAAATGAAATTATGAATAATTTTATTAAACCAGGATTACAAGATTTATGTGTATCTAGGACTTCATTTAAATGGGGAGTCCCAGTAAATTTTGATGAAAAACATGTAGTTTATGTATGGATAGATGCTCTTTCTAATTATATTACTTTCTTAGGCTATAATGTAGATGGTGAATCATCAGAAGAATTTAAGAAGTATTGGCCATGTGATATACATATTATTGGTAAAGATATTCTTAGATTTCATACAATTTATTGGCCTATTATGCTTCATTTATTGGGATTAGAACTTCCACATAAGATATTTGGTCATCCTTGGTTATTATTTGGTAACGATAAGATGAGCAAGAGTAAAGGAAATCTTACTTATGCTGATGATTTAGTAGAAGAATTTGGAGTAGATGCTGTTAGATTTTATATGTTACATGAAATACCTTTTGCATCTGATGGTAATTATACAAGAGAATTATTAATTGATTCTATTAACAGTAATCTTGCTAATGTTCTTGGTAATTTAGTTAATAGAACTATTGGTATGGCTAATAAGTATTTTGATGGTATTATTACAAATACTAATGTTAATGAAGATATTGATACTGAATTTAAGAATTATATATTAGGTAAAAAGATTATTATTGACGATAAAATAAATAATGTTAGAGTAGCAGATGCTCTAGAAGAAGTAATTGATCTATTTAGAAGATGTAATAAATATATAGATGAAACTACTCCTTGGGTACTTGCTAAAGATGAGATTAAGAAAGATAGATTATCTACTGTTATATATAATCTAGTAGAGGGTATTAGAATAGGTACTGTTTTATTACAAGCATTTTTACCTGATACTAGTGATAAAATCTTTTATCAAATTAATACTGAATTAAATGATTTTGATAGTATTAAAGAATTTGGTGGCTATAAATCTGGTACTAAGGTTAATAATCCTGAAGTATTATTTCAAAGAATAGAAAATTAATCTATTCTTTTTTTGTAAAGAGTGTGTAAAATGAGTAAAAGAATATTTACAGGTAATTAAATATATGATATATTTTAAAGGTAGTGCCCTAAAAAAATAGAAAAGGAGATAAAGGGTATGCTTGATACTAAGAATATACGTATTAAGAGTTTAGCTTATATATTTATATTGTTATTAGTGATTTTAGCTTTAATTAATAAGAATAAAATAGATTATGTGTATTTAGGTTTTATTTTTATTCTTATTTTTAAGTTTTGTATTGAAAGATTTAGAAAATAATTGTACTATGGTTATAGTATGATTTTTTTATTGGAGGTTATTATATGTATATAGATACACACTGTCATATATATAAAGAATATTATAATAGTATAGATGATGTTATTAATGAGAGTAAAGCAAATGGTGTCACTAGATTTATTGTTAATGGCTGTGATATGAAAAGTAATAAAGAGTCATTAGATCTTGCTCATAAATATGAGGAGGTATATGCAGCGATTGGTTTTCATCCTACTGAATTAAATGATTTTAAGGATGAATATTTCGATTGGCTAGAAGAACATATTAATGATAATAAAGTAGTAGCTATTGGAGAAATAGGACTAGATTATCATTATGATGATACGGATAAAGAGAAAGAAATTTATGTATTTAGAAAACAACTTGATATTGCTAAGAAATATAATAAACCTATTATTGTCCATACTAGGGATGCAATAGGAGATATCTTTCAAATACTGAAAGAATATAATTTAAGAGGTAGTATTCATTCTTATAGTGGTTCTGTAGAAATGGCTAGAGAGTTTATTAGACTTGGATATATGATAGGTATCGGTGGAGTAATTACTTTTAAAAATGCTAAAAATATTAAAGAAGTGGTAAAAAATATTGATTTAGAATATATATTATTAGAGACAGATAGCCCTTATTTGACTCCTGAACCTTATAGGGGTACTCCTAATAGTCCTAAATATATTCCTTATATTGCAAAGGCTATTAGTGATATTAAGGATGTTAATATTAATGATATTAGGAGGACTACTACTGGTAATGCAGAAAGGTTATTTGACTTTTCTAATAAATAATGATACAATTAATATGCTTATAAAATATTAATGAGGTGAGACAATGAAAAAAAATCTTGCTAAGGTTATTACTATTTCTTGTTTGCTTTTAGTAGTTAGTTTATTTTTAGTAGTATTATTTTCTGGTAATAGGAGTAATAATACTATGGTTTATGTTGTTGATAACAATAACTTGAATAAGATGGATGAAAATACTTCGATTCTTTTTGAAAAGAAAGAATTAGATGATATTAAAGAGGATACTAAAGAAGAAATAATTGATGATAAAGAGGAAGAACAGGTAGTAGAAGAAATCGTTATTATTGAAGAAGAAAAAGAAGAAGCAAGCGAAGTAGTTCAAGAACCAAAGGTAGAAGAACCTCAAGAAGAAGAAAAGGAAGAACCAGTGGTTACTAGTTTATCAGAGGAGAGAGAAGTTATTCAGACTGTTGTAGGTAATTTGACCGGATATGGTCCTGATTGTGTTGGATGTGGTGGACACACTAGTACTGGTTTTGATTTGACTAAGTCTATTTATTATGATGATAGTGAATTTGGAACTGTTAGAATATTAGCAGCGGATCCTTCGTTTCCTTTTTACTCAATATTTAGAGTAAGTAATGTTCCTACGATGGATGATTTTATTGGTATTGTTCTTGATAGAGGTGGAAATGTTGGATTTGGTAGAGGTACTTTATTTGATTTGGCTTTTGAAAGTGAAAGCTCTCCTAACCTAATACCTTTAACTCGTAATGTTACATTTGAATTATTGAGAAGTGGTAAATAACTACTTCTTTTTTTGACAATTATTTCTTTATGTATATCATATACTTAATGTGGAGATAATATATATGAGGAAATTATTTATTTATACTTTGATTATGATTTTTATTCCATTTATTATTGTTACAATATTTAATGTTAATAATAAGGAGGAGATTTTTTTAAATTACTCGTCTAATATTATTATTAGAGTTAAAAGAGTAAATACTGATGAAATAGAGTATTTGCCTCTTGAAGAATATATTGTTGGTGTTCTTGCAGGAGAAATGCCTATTTATTTTGAAAAGGAAGCTTTTAAAGCTCAGGCGGTAGCGGCGAGAAGTTATGCTTTAAAAAGAATAGAGTATAATAAAAATGAAAAATATGATGTCGTTGATTCTATTATGAATCAAGTATATTTGGATTATAACTATTTAAAATCTGCTTGGGAGGATGAATATATAGATAATATTAATAAACTTAGAGAAGTTGTTAATGAAACTTCAAACGAGTATTTAGAATATAATGGTGAGGTAATTGATGCTTTATTCTTTTCGACGAGTAATGGATATACCGAAGATTCATCTTTGGTTTTTGATCTTAATTTACCATATTTAGTTAGTGTTAAGTCCTCTTGGGATGAAAAAACTTCAAGTGCTTTTAGAAGTAGAATGTCATTTTCTTTAAGTGAATTTTATAATAAATTGGGTCTTAATTATAATGATTACCTGAATGTTAAAATATTGAAAAGAAGTAGTACTAATAGAGTTATCAGTCTTAATATTAATGGAGTTGAATTTAATTCTAGAGATTTATATAATAAATTGGGATTAAAATCTACTGATTTTTCAATTAAACAAGAGAATAATAGTGTTATTATTGATATGGTTGGTTATGGTCATGGAGTTGGTATGAGTCAGTATGGGGCAGAAGGTATGGCGGAAGAGGGTTATTCTTATATCGATATACTTAAATACTATTACACGGGAACTAATTTAAAAAAATTTTAATTTTATGTATATTATTTCTGTTTTGGGAGAAAATTATAACAGAGGTGATATAAAATGTATAATAGTAGAAGAACAAAAAAAATGATGATTCCTATTATATATGGATTTTGTGTACTTGCTTTTATAATTAGTATGTATTTTGCTGGAGTTATTGCTAATAAGTATTTATTTAATAAGAGTGATGATTTACAATATGTTGATGGTGAAATCACAGAGGAAATTGATAGAGATATTCCTGTTGTTAGTACCCCTTCAGTTATTGTCAGACCATATCTTGATAATGATGTAAAACTAGCCAAATCATTTTATGATTATAAAGCGGACAATGATTCACAAGAAAATTCTATTATTTTATTTGAAGGTACTTACATGCAAAATTCAGGAGTAGATTATACTGGAAACGAAGTATTCGATGTTATTAGTATTCTAGATGGAAGTGTTATTTATGTTAAGGATGACAATATACTTGGAACTACTGTTCAAATTAGGCATTCAAACAATCTGATAAGTGTATATCAAAGTTTATCTGATGTTATTGTTAAAGAGGGTGATGAAATCATTCAAGGGCAAATTATTGCTAGGAGTGGAATGTCAAGCATTAATAAAGAATTAGGAAATCATTTGCATTTTGAACTTTATTACAACGGAACTATTGTCAATCCGGAAGATTATTATAATAAGGATATTAGTGAATTTTAGGCAGTAAAATGCCTTTTTTTACATAAGATTTACAATTTGTGTAAAAAACGTTAAAATTGGTACTAAAAATTAGTAAAATGTGGTAAAATGTTTATGAGGACGGTGATTACCAGTGTTTAATAAAGATATCGGAATAGATTTAGGAACCGCGAATGTGCTTATATATGTTAAAGGACAAGGTATTGTTCTTAATGAGCCTTCAGTAGTTGCAATTGATGCGGATACTAAGAGACCTTTGGCTGTTGGTAGTGAAGCTCATGAAATGCTTGGTAGAACACCTGGTAAAGTAAAAGCAATTAAACCAATGAAGGATGGTGTAATAGCAGATTTTGAAACCACTGAAATTATGCTTAATTATTTTATTAAAAAAATTAATGGTAAGAGTTTCTTTTCTAGACCTAGAATATTAATTTGTTGTCCAAGTAATATTACGCAAGTTGAAAAGAATGCTATTAAAGAGGCTGCTGAAAGAACTGGCGCTAAGAAGGTTTACTTGGAAGAAGAACCTAAAGTTGCTTCAATTGGCGCAGGAATGGATATTTCAAAGCCTAGCGGAAATATGGTTATTGACATTGGTGGTGGTACTACTGATATTGCTATCTTGTCTTTAGGAGGAGTTGTTAATAGTTCTTCAATTAGAATTGCTGGTAATGCATTCGATAATGATATTGTAAAGTATATTAAGGATAAATATAAACTTTTGGTAGGAGAAAGAACTGCTGAAGATATTAAAATTACTATTGGAACTGTTTTCCCTGGTTCAAGGAATGAGAAAATGGAAGTTAGAGGAAGAGATTTAGTAACAGGGCTTCCGCATACTATAACTTTAACTAGTGATGAAGTTGAAGAAGCTTTAAGAGAAAGTGTTTATACTATAATTCACGCTGTTAAGGGAATACTTGAACAAACACCTCCTGAATTATCAGCGGATATTATTGATAAAGGAATAGTTCTTACTGGTGGTGGTGCTATGGTAGATGGCTTTTCTCAAATACTCAGTCAAGAACTTAAGGTTCCAGTATTTATTGCTGAGTCGCCTCTTACTTGTGTAGCAGAAGGAACAGGAATTCTTTTAGATAATTTATATATGCTAGAAAGACAATAGAGATATTGTTTTTCTTTTTTTTATAATAAAAAAAAGAAAAATAGTTTTTTTACTATTTATCTTAATATCATTATGAATTTCTTCTTCCACCAGAATGATGTGATAGGCTAGAAAAAATTTCTTCTTCGACATCTTTACTATTTATGATAGATATTGGCGTTCTATTACAATATATTTTATACTGTTTAATTGGATTATCATCCTTTTTTATGAATACTCCTAGTAATACATACTCATTATCTTTTAGATGTTTATAGGTTATTCTTATTTGATCATCTCTTATTTCGGATATTCCAGGATAGGCTTCGTTTAATGGCTTTGTTTGAGATGGAAATAATCTGTTTTTTCTAAATAGCATTAGTAGTTCTTTAACACTATTATATGTATCTTTAGGAATGTCTTTTAAATCAGATTCCAAGTATGAAATTCCTGATTTTTTTAATCCATAATGTAATATATTTGTATCTTCTTCTTTTTCTTCAATAGTTTTAATATCTTGATTGTATTTTTCTATTTCATTATCCATGATTTTTCTTATAAATATGTAATTTTGTAAAGCTTCTTTGTATAAAGTTAATAGTGTATTTCGATATTCTTTATCTTCATAATGTTCTAAATTATTTAATTCTTTATAAACTTCTAATAATTCTTCTTGATAATGTTTTAATAAACTTATATATAGATATCTAACACTATTCAAAGAATAATTCTCACTAAAAGTTAGATTTCCTTTGTATTTTGGTAGCAGTTCTGGTGTAATATTTTCATCGATTCCTTGATGCATAATTACATTTATTAATGAGTCTATTTGTGATTTTCTTTTGTCTTCAAGCCATGTTATGTCTTCAAATTCTTCAAATCCTGATAGAATAATATTAGTTATTTCATTAAGTTTATTATAATTTATCTTTTTATTAATATCAATATGTGATCTTATATTGTGATTTTTTACTTTTTCTAATAAAAGTATTATTTCTTTTTCTTCTAAATTCTTTCTTTTAAACAATTCTAATAGTATTTTATAATCTCCTGATGTTATCTTTTGATTGAATTTTAGGTTATGTATTATTAATTTATATTCTTGCATTATTTGATCAGATATAATTGGTTTGGTAAAAACAAGTTCTGCTTGTAATTGCTCTAATATTGTATTTAGTTTGTTTATTAGATTTTTTATGTATTTTTTCCCTTTATCTAAATCTGATTTTAGGTATTTTTCGGGATTGTTTGTATAACTATTACTATTATAAATTGCTTTATATAAAGAGTTTAATATATTTTGGGATGTTTCTTTTGTTGTACTAAAAAATATTGGGATTATTGAATCAAATAGTATGTAATTTTCTTTCATATATTCATAGTTCTCAGATTCTAATATCTTAATCATTTCTTCGAGCATACTAATATTTGATTGTAAGTCTTTTTGTTTATTTATTTTATCATAGTAGTCTTTTATTTCTAGATATAATAGTTCTTTAATTAATGAAATATTTAGATTTTTACTTTCCATAATTCCTCCTTACCATCTAATTTTATTTTATATAAAAGTTTATTATAAATCAATCCTTTTTTGTTTGTTTTACATTTATGTTGGCATATTATATATTTTTAATATAAAGTTTTTTATTAAAACGGGTTAATATTAATTGTTATGGAGTGTAAAGTTAATAATTAAAGGTATACTTTTTGTTATTCCTATGATAAAATTAAATTAGAAAGAAGATGATTATATGAAGATTGGTATTGCTAGTGACCATAGAGGTTATAAAGTAAAAGAAATGTTAAAAGATAGATTAAGTGAGTATGATATAGTTGATTATGGGACTAATAGCGAAGAACCTACTGATTTTCCTGTTTATGCAAAGAAACTTGGTACTGGGGTATTAAATCGTGAAGTTGATTTTGGTATTGCTATATGTGGAACTGGTATTGGTATGAGTATAGCATTAAATAAAATGAAAGGTATATATTGTGCTAAGGTTAGTACTTCAAGTGAAGCTAGACTTGCTAAATCTCATAATGACGCTAATGTTATTGCTATTAGTGAAGAATTGCCAGAAGAATTAATAATAGAAATTGTTAATGATTTTATTAATACTCCTTTTTCAAATGTTAATAAGTATATTAATAGAAATAATATGATCAAGGAATTAGAAAATGATTAAACTTATAATTTATGTTTTTATTATTCCTTTAGTTATATTTGCTATGGATAGTATTAATATTAATAGTATATTTAAAAAGAATAAGGCATATCAAGCGAGATTATTTTATATTTTAATAGTATTTGGTTTATCTTATTTGATATGTAATTTTTTATATGATTTAGTATATATAGCTAGATAAGGACTGGTTTTTAAATAAAACTAGTTTTTTTATTAATAATATGGTAAAATACATGCAAGGAGAAAATATGTTTAGAATTGGTAATATAGAAATTAAGAACAATGTAGTACTTGCTCCGATGGCTGGAATATCTAATCCATCTTATATTAAGATTTGTGAGGAAATGGGACTTGGATATGCTATTACTGAACTTATTAGTGCGGAAGCAGTTTTTAGAAATAATAAAAAGACTATGGATATGTTAAATGGGTTTGATAGTCTTAATATTCCTGTTGCTATTCAGTTATTTGGTTCTAATGCTGATATTATGGGAAAAGCTGCTAGAAGGATAGTGGATATTTATCGTCCAAAGATTATTGATATTAATATGGGATGTCCTGTTCCTAAAGTGGCTGTTAAAAGCGAAGCAGGGGCTGCTTTAATGAAAGATTTAGATAAGGTATATGATATTGTTAAGACAGTAGTAGATAGCGTAGATGTTCCGGTTACTGTTAAAATTAGAAGTGGATGGGATAATAATAGTATTAATGCTGTCGAAGTGGCTAAGGTATGTGAAAAAGCAGGAGCTTCTGCGATTAGTGTTCATGGTAGGACGAGAAGTCAAGGCTATAGTGGTACAGTAGATTTAGATATTATAAGAAAGGTTAAAGAAAACGTTAGTATTCCTGTTATTGGTAATGGTGATGTAAGAGATGTGGAGTCTGCTAGTAAGATGATTATGTATACTGGTTGTGATGCTGTAATGATAGGAAGAGCTGCTCTTGGTAATCCATGGATTATTAGAGATATTGTTAATTACTTTGATGATGGTAATTACTTAGATAAACCTAGTTATGAAGATAGAATAAATATGTGTCTTAAACATTTGGATTATTTACTTAAATTTAAATGTGAAAAGGTAGCAGTACTTGAAATGAGAAGTCATATTTCTTGGTATCTAAAGGGGATGCCTGGAATATTAGAAGTAAAAAATGAAATATTTAAGACTAAAAGTGTTGAAGAAGTAAAAAAAATACTATCTAACTATTTAAAAAAAATTTAAAATAATATATAATATTGGTGTGGTGATTTATGAAATCGTTATTTTTTAAGAGATTTGGTGCATATTTGTTTGATTTTGTGATTATTGCTTTAATCGTCTCTGTAATTACAATGGGATTTAAAAAGAACAATGAAGTTATAGACAGAATGAATGCCTTACTTAATGGTGTTAACAGCGAAGAAATAAGTATTGAGGAATATTCTAATGAAATATTTCAAATTAATTATGATTATCAGAAGAGTAGGATTCCCAATACTATAGTTAGTTTTGTTGTTAGTATTGGATATTTTATTGTTTTTGCAACATTAAATAAAGGTCAGACACTTGGTAAAAAGGTATTTAAAATTAAGGTTGTTAATAAAGAGGGAAAAAGACCTGGTATTTGGAATATGATTGCTAGAAGTATTCCTTTATATGGTATTATGACAGGAATTATCAATGTTACTAGTATATATATATTAAATGTTAGAGTATTTAATTATACTAATACTATTGTTAATTATATTTATTATGGTTTTGTTATTATATGCTTATTTATGGTGATGTATAGAAAAGATGGTAGAGGACTACATGATATAATAGGTAAAACTAGTGTTATAGGAGAGGTGAAATAAAATGGAAAGAACTGAACAAGAATTAGTAAGAATAGATAAGGTTAGTAAGATAAGAGAGTATTGTAACCCTTATCCAGAAAAATATGAAAAGACGCATTCTTTAAAAGCTGCTAAATTATTAGAAGATGGTACTCTTAATGTTAGAATAGCAGGTAGAATTGTCTTTATGAGAAAGATGGGTAAACTTAGTTTTCTTAGAATTAGAGATATTGAAGGGGATATGCAACTTGAAATTAAAATTGATGAAGTTGGAGAGGAAAAATATGCTTTTTTTAAATCTTTAATTGATTTAGGAGATTTTATTGGTGCTGAAGGTGAAATATTTACTACTCAAACTGGTGAAAAGACTCTTAGAGTTAAATTTTTTGAATTTTTAGGTAAAGCCCTTAGACCTCTTCCAGAAAAATTTCATGGATTGACTGATACAGAAATGAAATATAGACAAAGATACGTTGATTTGATTACTAATGAGGAATCTAGAAAAGTATTTTTAGGTAGAAGTAAGTTATATGCTTATATCCATAAGTTCTTAGGAGAAAATGGTTTCTTACAAGTAGAAACTCCAATACTACAGAATGCTGTTTGTGGTGCTTCTGCTAGACCATTCTATACACATCATAATGCTTTAGATATGGATTGTAATCTTAGAATTGCTCCAGAGACTTATTTGAAACAATGCGTAGCAGGTGGATTTGATAGAGTATATGAACTTGCTAAATGTTTTAGAAATGAGGGTATGGATCCACAACATTTACAAGAGTTTACTCAAGTGGAATGGTATGCTTCTTATTGGAATTTTGAAGACAATATTAAATTCTATCAAGAATTTATAAGAGGACTTCTTATGGAGCTAGTAGGTAGTACTACCATTGAATATAATGGTCATACTTTAGATTTTGGCAAAGAGAATTGGAAGAAAATTAATTATGTAGATACGATGAGAGATGTGTTTGGATTTGATTTCTTAAGTATAGAAGAACCTAGTGAATTAAAGGATAAAATAGTAGAAAAAGGTTTATTTAGTTATAATGATTTGGAAGATTATCATTCTTTAAGTCAAATTATTGATTTCTGCTACAAGAAATTTGTAAGAGCGGATATTATAGAACCTACTATTATATATAATTATCCAGCTGTACTTATGCCATTAGCTAGAAGAAATGATAGTGATGAAAGAATAATTGATGTATTCCAAGTAATAGTTTGTGGTACTGAGCTTTGTAAGGCTTATTCAGAACTTGTTAATCCAGAACAACAGAGACAAACTTTTGAAGATCAGTTAAAAGCTAAAGCTCAAGGTGATGATGAGACTATGGATGTTGATGAGGGATTTCTTTCTGCGATGGAACAAGGTATGCCTCCAGTATCTGGTTTAGGTTTTGGAATAGATAGACTTCTTATGATTATTTATAATCAACCTTCTATTAGGGATGTTGTATTATTTCCTCAAATGAAGGATAAAAAATAGTATAAATGCATGAAAAATAAGGGAAAAAATAGCGTTTTTTCTCTTTTTTTTGTTTACAAGCTTTTTATTTGTGGTATAATTGATGTTAGAGGAGGTTATTATGAAAAAACATAGTTTATTTAAGGTAATATTAATTGTTTTAGGTGCACTTGTATGTGTTAACGGTATACTTGCAATTATTGGTAACTTTGTTAAAGATTTAGAGGTATTTAAGATGATACCACTAGGAGATACATTACTTAACTTTGTTCAATCATTTTATTATTTCTTTGATACTCTAGTATTTGTATTAGTACTAGGAGGATTCTATGCAGTACTTAGTAAAGTACCTGCTTATAAGAAATTAGTAGATAATATTGCACAAAAAGTTAAATCTCATAGTAAATTATTTGTATTTATTGTTACTGGTTTATTTGCAGTACTTACTTCTGCTACTGGATTAACTAATGTATTATTAGTGTTTGTTCCTTTTGTAGTAGCCATTATATTACTTCTTGGATATGATAAACTTGTTGCTATTAGTTCTACTGTTGTGGCTATGCTAGTAGGTCTTATGGGTGGAGTATTTGTAACTTTTAGGGATGCAAATAGCTACTATGGATATGCAGCTACTACATTTGCTAAATTTACTGGTGCTAAAGAATATGCTAATTTAGTACCACAATTAGTTATACTTGTACTTGGAACTGCACTTCTTATATTCTTTATTAATAGACATATTAAGAGTGTACAAGATAAGAAAGTTAAATATGAACTTAATGATAGTGATGAAGTCGTTGTATCTGAAGTAAAAGGTGATTATAAGACTATTAAAACTTGGCCTATTATTGTTATTTTATCAGTATTATTTGTTATATTAGTACTTGGATATTTACCTTGGAACTCTTTATTTGGTATTGAATGTTTTGATAAATTTGATACTTGGTTAAAGGGTATTAAAATTGGTGAATTTGCAGTGTTTTCTAATGTAATATCTGGTAATTTGAGTGCTTTTGGTGCTTGGGCTAGTTTAGGTTCTTACATGTCTATCATTATTACTTTATTTATTCTTACTCTTATTATTAAATTAATATATAGAGTTAAGTTTGATGAAGTTATTGATGACTTTATGAGTGGAGCTAAAAAGATGGTACCTATGGTATGTTTAATTGCTTTAAGTTATGCAATTCTAGTTTGTGCTTATAATTTTGGATTTATGTCTAACATAATTACTTTAGTTAGTGATAAAATTGGATTAAATCTTGTTACTAGTACTTTACTTAGTGCTATTGGTACACTACTTCATAGTGATTTATATTATACTGCTGCTGGAGTATTTTCTAATATTACTGCTAATGCAGATGAATCATTATTATCTACATATGCTATGACTTACCAAAGTATATATGGACTTGTTAGTGTAATTGCTCCAACTAGTTTATTTGTTGTATTTGCACTTAAGTATTTTGATGTTCCATATACTTCTTGGGTTAAATACATATGGAGATTTGTATTAATGTTATTCTTACTTGTAATTTTAGTATTACTTGTTCTTTCATTAATATAATATATTAAATAATTAGATGTCTCTTAGGAGATATCTTTTTTTAAAAAAAATAATATAAATAGTATAGGAGGATTATAATGGCAATTACTAAAGAGTATTTAGAAAGTTTGAATTATGAAGAATTATTAGAATTATATAAAAAGTATGATAAGATGGGACATGATATTCTTAGATTTAATTTAGATTCTGGTATTGAAGTTCTTCATGATGCAGATATAATTGATGCAGAAATTAAAAGTAGGGAACATATAATAAATAAAAGTAAAAAGAAAATAAAAAAATAGTATATGGATATCTCGTAAGAGATTTCTTTTTTTAGTGCTATTATTGAATTATTTTATTTTTATAATAAGTTTGTCAACAAGATTGTTGATAGACTAAATTATTCTGTAATTATATGGAAAAAAAGCACATATTATGGTATAATATATATAGGTTGAGGGTGATAGCTATGCTTAATAATAAGCTTGGAATAACTAATGAAGTTGAACTATCTAAAGAAGAAGAGAAAATAACTAAATTAAAAGCGTTAGAGTTATTTGATTCAAAAAAAATAGATGAATTTGAAGTTGGTACAACTAATGGATTATGTATGATTCATAAGTTTTTATTTGATGATATTTATGATTTTGCAGGAAAAATTAGAAAAGATAATATTGCTAAGGGTAATTTTAGATTTGCTTCTGCTATGTATTTAGAAGATGTTTTATCTAAAATTGATGAAATGCCACAAGATAGTTTTGAAAATATTATAAAGAAATATGTGGAAATGAATATAGCACATCCTTTTAGAGAAGGTAATGGCAGAAGTACTCGTATTTGGCTTGATATGATATTAAAAAAAGAAATAGGTAAAGTTATTGATTGGGGGAGTGTTCCTAAAGATGAATATTTACTTGCTATGGAAAGAAGTCCAGTTAAAGATACTGAGATAATGATTCTTCTTAATAATGCTTTAACTGATAAAGTTAATGATAGAGAAGTATATATGAAAGGTATTGATGTAAGTTATACATATGAAGGATATAATACATATACAATGGATGAGTTAACTTGTTAATAAAACTAAGAAATTTTTTTAGTTTTTTTCTGTTGTAATTATTTCTTGACAGTAGTATTTATTTTGATTATAATAGTAATTACTTATACGAGAGGAGATATTACATATGGAAAATTTAGAAATAGATGAGAAATATTTGGAAAGCTTAGGTGATGGGGAATTACATTTACTTATTAATTATTACAGTAATTTAATCAAAGAATTAAAATTTGAAAAAGAACAGGAAGAAGCAAAATATCGTAAAGAATGGCAAGAATTGATAGATAAATATGAAAGAGAATATTTAAAACCGAGAATTAAATTACTTTTTTTAACTGTTAATAAAAAAATGAACTTAGGGAGAAAGCTAGGTAAGATATAAAAGGAATATATGTAGATAAAGAAAAACTTTCAAATATAAAAAATGAGATAGAAATTGCTTGGCAAAAAATAGATATGATTAATAAGATAATTGAGGAAAGAAAAAAGATAAAATGTAGAGAGGTTGATGCGAAATTATTTGTCAAATCAAAACAAGTAATAACAAATCCTTTAGATACTGTTGTTACAACAAGTATTCCAATACAAGAAAGATTTTCAAGATCAAAGAAAAGATAAATTAAGGGCTTTAAATAAAGTTCTTTTTTTATTTAGTATTAAATAATATTAATGGATATTCTTAATAGAAGACAAAGGAGGATTAACTTGTTAATCCGGGTAGCGAAGCGGTTAATAATAAATAATTATATAAAAAGTCTTTTTTTCGTGTTTAAATTTAAGTAATTTATGTCATTATATTCATAGAATAGATTATGAAAGGGGAATATTATGATAGGAAACTTTAATATGGAAGCACAAAATATATTACTTAATGCTAAGAAAGAAATGAATGAATTGGGTCACCCTTATATTGGTACTGAGCATTTACTTTTATCTATTTTAAAGAGTGATAGTGATATTGCTAGTAGACTAAATAGTTATAATCTTAATTATACTAATTTTAAAGAAGAATTATGTAAGATAGTAGGTACTACGGATAAGAAAAGTGAATATTTTTTATATACTCCTTTACTTAGAAAGGTAATAGAAAATGCTATTATTGATAGTAAAGAGAATAATGATGGAGAAGTTACTAGTGAGCATTTATTCTTTGCTATGCTTGAAGAAGGCGAAGGTATTGCTATTAGGATTCTTATTGGTATGGGTATTGATATTGAGAGTATGTATGATGATTTTTCTTCTAGTTTAATTAAGAAAACTAAAAAGGGTAAAAAGAAAAAATTACTTATATATGATTTAGGTTTTGATATGACAAGTAATGCTAAAGAAGGACTAGTAGATCCTGTTATTGGTAGAGAAAAAGAAGTAAAAAGAGTTATGGAAATATTATGTAGAAGGACTAAGAATAATCCTATCTTAATAGGAGAAGCTGGTACTGGTAAGACGGCGATTGTGGAAGAATTATCAAGATTAATTGCTAATGATGAAGTACCTAATAATTTACTTGGTAAGAGAGTGATATCTCTTGATATGGCTACGATGGTAGCAGGTACTAAATATCGTGGTGAATTTGAAGAGAGAATGAAGAAGGTTATTAAAGAATTAGAAGATAATGATGATATTATTCTATTTATAGATGAAATTCATACTTTAGTAGGAGCAGGTGGTGCCGAAGGAGCAATTGATGCTTCAAATATTTTGAAACCTGCTTTAGCTAGGGGTAAGATTAGATGTATTGGTGCTACTACTACTTTAGAATATAAGAAGTTTATTGAGAAGGATTCAGCATTAGAAAGAAGATTTCAAAAGGTATTTATTGAGGAACCTAGTATCGAAGAAACTAAGAATATTCTATTTAATTTGAAACCAATATATGAGAAGTATCATAATGTTATTGTACCTGAAGATATTATTGATAATATTGTTAATTTATCTGAAAAATATATTTTTGATAGAAATAGGCCTGATAAAGAGATTGATATTTTAGATGAAGTTTGTTCAATGGTTAGTATGAAGGATAATGATAATATTATTAAAAGAAAAAACTTAAAGAAAGAAATAAAAAAAATAGGAGAAGAAAAAAATAGTTATATTATTGATAATAATATTGATAAAGCATATGATATTAGAAAAAAAGAGACAGAACTTTTATCTCTTTTAAATGAATTAGAAATTAATTCTAATTATGATAAGAATAAAATTACAATAGAAGATGTGGCTTTTATTATTAATAGTAGGACTAAGACTCCTATATACGAAGTTATGGAAAGTAATAGTTCTTATATAGATAGTATTAAGAATAAATTATGTGGAAAGATTATTGGTGAGGATAAAGCAATAGATAGTCTGATTGAAGTAACTAAGAGAATTAAGTTTGGACATAATGATAGAGTATATTCTCTTTTATTTGTTGGTCCTTCAGGGGTTGGTAAGAGTGAACTTTCTAAATTATATGCTAATTATTTAGTTGGAGAATCTAATTTTATTAGATTTGATATGAGCGAATATGCAGATAGCACTTCAGTTAATAAGATATTGGGATCATCTCCTGGATATGTTGGATATGATGATAATAAGAATATTTTAGAGGAGGTTAGAAATAAACCAAATAGTGTTATTTTACTTGATGAAATAGATAAGGCACATCCTAGTGTAATTAATTTATTTTATCAGATACTCGAGGAAGGAAAAATAAAGAATTCTAAAGGAATAGATGTTAGATTCAATAACTGTATTATTATTATGACTAGTAATATTGGTTATGAAAAGAATAGTATAGGTTTTAATAAAGTTAGTGATAATAATATGTCTTCTTTAAGAAGTTATTTTAGCACTTCTTTTATTAATAGAATTGATAGTGTTATTATGTTTAATAAATTAAATAAAGATAATGTTAATGATATTATAAAGAATAGATTACAGGAGCTTAATAATAAATATAAAAATGTTGATATTAAATATTCTGATAGTTTGTATCAAGAAATAGTAGATGCGTGTAATTATGAAGAATTTGGTGCTAGACGTATATCTAAAATAATACAGAGTAAAGTTGAATGTAAAATAATTGATGCCATTATGAATAAGGAAAGTAGTATTAATATTGGTAGTATAAAAGAAAATATCACTAGTTAATTAGTGATATTTTTATTCTACATATGGTTTTACATACATATTACTGTCCATAGATTGTACTACTTTTTTATAAGTTTCGTAAACTGTTTTATAACTTGGTAAATATGCTTTTATTTGTTCGTTACTGAATGGTATTACATGAAAATCTCTCCATGTACTTGTGTTATAGTAGTTATAGATTAATTCATTTTCTACATTAGTTATTTTGATAGTTGTTTTACCATCTTTGATATCTTTTTCTATCGTTAGATTAGTCATTAATTCAGTAGTACATTTATAGTTTGTACATGAATCTTTATTTTGATATTGAGCAGATATAAAATTTCCTAATGAATATATTACTAATGTATCATTTATCCATGTTACTGGTTGGATTACATGTGGGTGAGTTCCAATTATTAGATTTACTCCAAGGGAAGCTAGGTACTCTGCCATATCTTTTTCATATGCTGTTGGGGTGTGAGTGTATTCTACTCCCCAGTGCATAGCTACAATGAGGAAGTCCACTTTATCTTTTAATCTTTCAATATCTTCTTTTACCGTTTCTTTATATGCTTGATATTTGGTATCAGTTTCTGGATTATTTATTCTATCAGTATCTGTAGGCCATACATTGACATAGTAATCTTTAATAGTGGGCATTCCATTTGTTCCATATGTATAATTTAACATACTATACTTAATATTATTTATTTCTCTTATATCTATTTTATTTCTGTCTTCATCAGAACAAAAAGATCCTGTTGATAATACATTTTGTTTTGAAGTCCAATATTTACATGAATTTTCTACGGCTTTGGAACCACTGTCCATGGTATGATTAGTAGCTAGACTTACTAAGTTAAAGCCTGCATCGATCATAGCGTCTCCTGCTTCATAAGGAGAATTAAATGTCGGATAATCATTTAAACCTAGTTCCGTTCCTCCTAGTATGGTTTCTTGATTATAATATGCTAAGTCATAATTTGATACTATTTCTTTAATACTTGTTATCATTGGTTTAAAATCATAACCTGAGTAGTCTGCTAATTTATTGGCATCTTTATAGACTGATGAGTGAATAAGGTTATCACCTACTGCTATTAAGGTAGCTTCATAATGTTCATCCTTTTTCTTTGGCTCTTTTTCTATTATTTTTTGCAATGTACTTGTATTATTTGATTTATAGTATTTGCTATATAATTTATATCCTATAAATAATAATATTGTTAGTATAATTAATATTAATAATATTTTAAATATGGGTTTTAATTTTCTTTTTTTTCTTCTTTTTTTCTTTGACATAACTACCACTTCCTATATTAGAATTATATCAAAAATGAATATAATTGTCTATAAAAAATAAGAGCTTTTTAAGCTCTTATGGTATTAATCCCCAGCCAGTTACTACGTATCTTCCACCTTGTTTTTTTGCTGCTGGTGGTGGATTATTATATAATTTCCCTTCTACTGTTAATGATGAAGATTGACCTCCATCTAGATTAGCTGCATTATAAGCTCCATATCTTTGAAGAATATCTATCATATCTTGAAGCGATGCTCCATTAATGTAATTTTCACCATCGACTACTAAAAACATTATTACACCATCTTGTCTTTGAGCAATTGCTACTCTTGGTGCTTGTCCCCATGGGTCCCCGACTATATTTAATGGTTTTCCATTTACTATAAGGAAAGGTCCAAATACCATTGCATCATAAATATTTGCTTGTAATGCTTCATTAGCGGTAGCATTTGTCATTAATTTTAGTTTTCCTTCTTTTGTTATTCCAATTATGTCATCACGGGCAGTGTCTGCTTCACTTTTTCCCCAAGTTATTTCTCCATTTTGAATTACTGCTCCCATTGGAATATCTGAACCATATCCTGTATCTTGAAATCCTCCACCATTGATACATACAACACCCTTGTACCTATCACACATTGTTAGAATTCTTTCTCCTTTTCCTCCAACATTAAATTGTTTTGTAGATATTAATCTTACTTTGTCTGGAGCATAGATAGCTACTAAATAACCATTTGATGATCCTACTTTTAAATTTATTATTTTATATAAATCATCTGGATTTTCTCTTGTAAGTAGTTCTTCTTCATATTTATCTTTATATTTTGCTTTTTCTTTGGTATTAATATTTATTGCATCGGTATCAACATCTTCTTCTAATTTTACAAAGTAGTTCTGGGACATTATTTTTTCAATTGCCTTATCACTATAAAAAATATTGGCAAAATATTGATGGTGCATTGTTTTCATGGCGGTTGTCACATATAGATTTCTTACATATGACCATGGGCCATACATCATTACAAAACAACATATTGCTATTATATCAAAGATGATAAACATGATGGTTGTTTTATATATTTTCTTTTTTGGCTTTCTGCTACTCATATTGCACCTCATAAGGGGAATCTTTTGTTCCGTTACCCGCAGTTAATAAATCTTTTTTTATTGCTATTACTGGTACTATTTTTAAGTTTGTTGTAGATACTTTTGTGTATAATTTAAAATCATTTTGCATTGTATAAATCATATTACTATCTCTTGATATTCCTGATGATAAAAAATAATTAGTATTTGTATGATTTATTATGATATCACCAATACTTAGGACTGTAATTTTGGTTTTTATTTTTGTGTTTTGTGTTTCATTATAATCATAATTATTTGTATTATTATATATTCCATTAGAAAAATCTGTTTCTTCAATAATGCTTTTATATTTTAAATTATTTAGATATGTTTTATTTAGATAATATGCTAAGCTACCTGATACTGTATCATTATGGTAGTAATTGTTATTTGAATATTTATATTTAATTTCTTCATTATTTATTGTTAGATAACTATCTAATGATAATTTTACTAGATTATCTTCTTCTTTATATATTCTCCATATATCATTATTTAATTTTACATAACTACCTATTAAAGAAGAGGATTCCTCAAAAGTATATGGATTTTCTTTGTTGCCATTACCATTTGTTACTTGAACGGTATTTTTAATTGTTATTACTGGCTTGACTCCTAGTATGTCTGTTCCATCTGATGTACTAATTTTTCCATCTTTATCAACACACCATGAAGTGCTTTCTTTTTCATTATTTGTTAAATAGTAATATTCTTCATTATTTAAAAAACTATCTGAACTTCCTGTATTAACATAATCATTTAGTGATGGTATTGTTATATATGCATCACTAGTGGTTTGTTTACAAGTTATATTTTTTGTGTCTGTTATACTATCAATACATGCATTTGTATATGTTAAATATTTTCTAGCATCATTTAATGATTTTTCCAAAGTACCTGTATTATTCTTATTTGTATAATTTAACCAAGTATATAGATTTGTTTCTTCAAATTTTTTGTTTGTTCCTTTAGCTAAGGAAGTAATACTATTATCTAATGATAGTGTTACGGTATTGTCTTTTGATACTTTAATTATTCTCCATAATAGATTTGAATATAGCACATAGTTATTTACTTCTTTACCATAAAAATAATAGTCTCCATTTATATTTTTAAAATTTGTGTTATCTTGATTATCATCTTTAATTGTGTCTCCAATATGTGATATTTTATCTATCGTATAATTTTCTTTATATAGTTTGATAAATCTTATTCCGTAGAATAAAATACAGGATATTATAAATACGACACTTACAATATTAAATATTTTTTGAATACTTAGTTTTCTTTTCTTTTTTCTTACTTCTTTACTCAACTTCATCATCCCTTCTACTATATTAGTATAGCAAATGATGAATATTTTTACAACACATTAAAAACAATTTACTTAACCTTAAATTAATGCTATAATGTTATTGTGATGTGATATGGAATATAATTTAAATGATAAAGTTATTATGAAGAAAGGGCATCCTTGTGGTAATAATGAATTTGAAATTATTAGATTAGGTGCTGATATTAAGATCAGATGTATTAAGTGCAATCATGTTATTATGCTTCCGAGAGTAGAATTTAATAAAAAGATTAAGAAGGTGATTAATAATGAAAAAGAAGAAAAAAATTAAATTACATCCCGCACTTGTATTTTTAATTCTTACGATTGGAATAATGATAATTAGTGTTATTGGGAATTTACTTAATTTGGAGGCTAGTTATTTCGTTGTTAATGAATCTACTGGTGATTTAACTAGTCAAGTCGTTACTATTAATAACTTATTTAATAGAACAGGACTTCAATATTTAATTAGTAATATGCTTAATAATTTTATATCATTTGCTCCATTAGGTAATTTAATTATTGGACTTCTTGGTGTTGGAGTTGGATATAAATCGGGATTTTTAAATTCTCTATTTAAAGTAATTGGTGAAAAAGTACCTAGAAAAATTCTTACATTTATAGTAGTCCTTCTTGGTATTATTTTCTCAATGGTTTATGAGGTTGGATATGTTATATTAATACCTCTTGCAGCGATTCTATTTATGAATTTAGGTAGGCATCCATCAGCAGGAATTTGTGCTGCTTTTGGTGGAATTACTTTTGGTTATGGGGCTAATTTTATTGTTAATAGACTTGATAGTGTTTTATTAACTTATTCTAATAAGGCTGCTTTAGTTCTTGATTCTTCGTATAATATTAATTTATATGGTAATGTAATTTTCACTATTGTTAGTACTTTATTTCTTTCGTATGTTGGAATGGTAATTACAGAAAAATTTATTATTCCTAAACTTGGTAAATATACTTTTGATGTTGAGGAACCTTCACAAGAGGGAGTGGTTAGTAAGAAAGAAAGAAAAGGTCTTATTATTGCACTTTTCGGTATATTTTTTGCTATAATTATATTACTTTATTGTATTATAAAGGGGCTTCCTTTTTCGGGTCTTTTACTCGATTTAAAGCAGAGCAGATATGTTGACATGTTGTTTGGGGAGGGGTCATATTTTTATAAGGGTTCAGTTGTTATATTTTCATCTTTACTCATATTTGGTTCTTTTATATATGGCATTCGTACTAAAATCATTGATGATAATAGAGATTTAGTTGATGGTATGAGTTATTATTTAAAAGATGTTGCATCTCTTTTGGTTCTTATCTTTTTTGCAGCACAGTTTGTCTTAATATTTAAAGAAACTAATATTGGATTATTTATTGTTGCCTCTTTATCAGAATTACTTAATGATTTAGAGTTATCGGGATTATCTCTAGTTATTATTACTTTTTTAGTCGTTGCTGTAAGTTCGTTTTTTGTTCCAATGGCTTCGACAAAGTGGGCAATGTTAAGTCCTACGATTGTTCCTATGTTTATGCAAGCTAGTATGACTCCTGAATTTGCTGAAGCTGTGTTCAGAGCTGCTGATAGTAGTATGAAAGGACTTACACCGTTATTTAGTTATTTTGTTATATTGATTGGATTCTTACATATTTATAATAAAAGAAAGAATGACGTCATTACTATTACTGATGCTATGAGTTTAATGGTTCCTTATACAATAGCATTTACAATTGTTTGGTTTATTATAATACTTGCATTTTATATTATTGGTATACCTATTGGTATAGGAACAGGTATTATGTTATAGGAGATACTTTGTTATCTTCTTTTTTATTTGGAGTTAAATTTGTTTAATTGATATTTCTACTAGAAGACTTCCGCGGATTAACTTGTTAATCTGTTAGCGATAGCGGTTAATAAACAAAAAATGTAGAAATAAACAATGCTATTTATATTTAAAATATAATAATTTAATGTTATAATATGGTAGTAAGAAAGAAGTGATGTTATGAGTTTAACTGCTGGTATTGTAGGACTACCTAACGTAGGAAAATCTACTTTGTTTAATGCAATTACTAAAAAAAATATATTAGCCGCTAATTACCCGTTTGCTACTATCGATCCTAATGTAGGAGTAGTTACTGTTCCAGATAAAAGAGTAGAAGTACTTGAAAACATGTATACTCCTGAAAGAACTATTCCTACTACTTATGAATTTACAGATATTGCTGGCCTTGTAAAAGGAGCTAGTAATGGTGAGGGCCTTGGTAATAAGTTTTTATCACATATAAGAGAAGTAGATGCAGTTGTCGAAGTAGTAAGATGTTTTGAAGATGAGAATATTATTCATGTAGATGGGAATGTTGATCCTATTAGAGATATTGAGGTTATTAATGTAGAACTTGTTTTATCTGATTTAGAAATTATTGATTCAAGAATTAATAAAATTGGCAAGAAGGCAATGACTACTAAAAATAAAGATGATATTAAAGAAATAGAGTTATTAGAAAGAATTAAGAAAGCACTTGAAGAAAATATTCCGGTAAGGAAATTAGGACTAGATGATGATGAAAAGAAAATAATTAGTTCATTTAATTTGATTACTTTAAAGCCTATTATATATGCATTAAATGTTGGAGAAGATGAAGTTATTACGGGTAATGAATATACCAAAAAAGTAATAGAATATGCTGAAAAGGAAGGCTCTGAAACGGTTATTATTTGCGCTAAGTTAGAAAGTGAATTATCTGAACTTAATGACGATGAAAAGAATGAATTTTTAAAAGAACTTGGTATTAGCGAAAGTGGATTAGATGGTCTAATACATAAAACATATAAATTGCTTGGTCTTGCAACATTCTTTACTGTTGGTACAGATGAAGTAAAGGCATGGACTTTTAGAAAAGGTATGAAAGCACCAGAATGTGCTGGTATTATTCATAGTGATTTTGAAAGAGGTTTTATTAAAGCAGAAGTTATGTCTTATGAAGATTTAATATCTGCTGGTAGTGAACTTAAGGTTAGAGAAAATGGCAAGTTTAGAATAGAAGGTAAAGAATATATTATGCAAGATGGAGATATTTGCCATTTTAGATTTAATGTATAATATTAGGAGGTTTTATGGAATTATTAGAATTAAAAGAATTATTAAGTGAATGTTGGAATATAGAAACATGTTCTCCAGGATTGAAAGATAAATGGAGTGAGGATAATCCATCAATAGGGCAGTGTGCTATTACTGCTTTAATTGTAAATGATTATTTTGATGGAAAAATAATGAGATGTATGTCTTCTAGTGGTAGTCATTATTATAATATAGTTGATGATAAAATAATTGATCTAACTAAAGAACAATTTTTAGGAGAAATTCCTTTATATGAAGAAGGACAAGAAAGAACTAGGGAATATCTTTTGAGTAATGAAGATACAAAAAAGAGATATTTATTGTTAAGAGAAAGATTACTCAATATGATTGTATATAAAAAGAATGGGTTTAAAGTATGCCTTGATGAAACAAAGAAAAATTCATTTATGTCAAAAGAGGTTTCAAAAGAGTTTAGAGATCTTTTAAAATCATGTAGTAGACAGTTCTATGTTGATAAAAAAGGAAGAGTTTTACAAAAAAAGAAAAAATAATAAAAGAATGAGTATTTTAATTGAAATATAGAAAGGGTAAAATATGAAAGATAGAAAAGATATTGATAGTAAGTATACTTGGGATTTAGAAAAGATTTATGATAGTATCTTAGACTTTAATAAGGACTATGAATTGGTTAAGAATAAGATAAAGGAATTATTTAAGTATGAAAAGAATATGATAGATAATAGTGAAAATTTTTATAATACTATAAAGTTATCTTTTGAAATAGAAAGATTAATTGATAAGTTATCAGTATATACTAGTTTATCTTTTGACTTAGATACTTCGAATAATGAAATGCAAGAACTTAGTGAAAGAGTATCTAATTTAAGAAGTGAATACTCTAAGAATAGTTATTTTATTGTACCTAGTATTTTAAAATTAGATAGAGAAACTATTGATGAGTATATGGAAGAAGTATCTGAATTAAAAGAATATGAAGTATCTATTAATGAAATATATAGGTATAAAGACCATACTTTGAGTGATGAAGAAGAAAGACTACTTTCTAGTATTAGTAAAATGGTGGGTAATTCTTATGATACTTATGAATTATTTAAAGATTGTGATATGACTTTTGATGATATTATAGATGAAGATGGTAAAAAGGTAGAACTAAATAATAGTACTTATTCACTTTATATTGAAAGTAATGATAGAAAAGTAAGAGAAAGTGCTTTTAAAAATCTATATAAAGAATATAAAAAATATGCTAATACTTTTGCTTCATTAATATCTACGAATATGAAAGAATTATCTACTTTATCTAAGATTGAGAAATATGGCACTGCTATTGAAATGAGTTTATTTAGAGATGATGTAAGTATAGATGTTTACAATAATCTTATTGATAGTGTACATAGTCATATTGATTATATTTATGATTATTATAAATTAAAGAAAGATATTTTGAAATTAGATGAACTTCATTTATATGATATATATGTACCAATAGTAGGGGACTATGATAAAAAATATGATTATGAAGAAGGTAAGAAAATTATACTTAAAGTATTAGAAGTATTTGGAGAAGAATACATTAATAAAGTTAAAGAAGCTCTTGATAATAGATGGATAGATGTATATCCTACGAAGAGTAAGAGAACTGGAGGATACTCTGGTGGTAGTTATGATACTTTTCCTTATATATTACTTAATTATCAAGATAAGTATAATGATATGTCTACATTAATTCATGAAATGGGCCATTCTATGCATAGTTATTATTCAAGAACTTATAATGATTATCAAAATAGTGAATATAGAATCTTTGTTGCAGAAGTTGCTTCTACTGTTAATGAATTATTACTTAGTCATTATATGATTAAGAATAGTAATAGTAAAGAGGAAAAATTATTTATTCTTAACAATCTAATGGAATTATATAGAGCTACTATTTACAGACAAACTATGTTTGCAGAATTTGAAAAGAAAATATCTAATATGATAGATAATGAGGAAGCTTTAACTAGTGAAAAACTATCTAATATGTATTATGATTTAAATAAGTTTTACTTTGGTGATAGTGTAGTGGTAGATGATGAAATTAGATATGAATGGGAAAGAATACCCCACTTTTATTACGATTTTTATGTTTATAAATATGCTACTGGTCTTAGTGCTGCGACTTATATTGTTAAGAATATATTGAGTGGTAAAGATGGTGCAGTAGATTCTTATATTGAATTCTTAAAATGTGGTGGAAGATTATCGCCAATAGAGTCCCTTAAAGTAGCGGGGGTTGATCTTACTGATAAAGCGGTAGTAGACTCTGCTTTAGAAGAATTTAAGAATTTTCTTAATATGTATAAAGAAAATATGTAAAGATAAAAGAGACATTTTTTTGTCTCTTTTAGATTTTTTAATTAGTTGAAATAATTATTTAATTGGTTTACTAATGCATTGGCATTTGTATAGTAAGTATAGAAATCATCTTTATTATTTTCTTTAATAATAATTGATGTATTGTCAATTATTTCGATGTCTACAATGTTATCATTATAGTCAATAATTATTTTTTTATGGCATGAATTTATATCTCCTAGAAAAGGTCCATTATCGGATAAATTTTTCCAATTCTTTTTAATATCTTTAAGTGTTTCTTTATCTAAGATATTAGTGGTTCCATCACAGGATAGAGAATATACATCATATTCTTCTTTTAATACTTCATCTATCCAATTACTTTGCTTTTTGGTTAGTAATAGTACTAGAATTAGTGATAATACTAGTATTGGCACTATGATTAATATTATTTTATTCTTTTTCATATCTTTATCCTTTCAACTTACAACATAATATTATCATTTTGTTGTTTTTATGTCAATCTTTTAGTAATTACTTTCTTTTTTTTCTTTTTTAATGTATACTTATATTGGAGGTAAAGACGATGGAACTTTATGAATTAAAAAAAGAATATGAAAATTTAGATAATAGATTAAATGATTTAAGGAGGTCTCTTTGACTTAGATAATAAGGTTAAAAGAGAAAATGAAATAAACGAATTAATGCTTGACAGTAATTTTTGGAATGATAGTGAGATTTCTAATAAATTGGTCGGTGAACTTAAGAATATAAAAAGTGTTATTAATAGTATAAATGAATTGTCTAATGGTATTAGAGGAAATTTGGATATTGTAAATACTGATGGTGATGAAGAAATTCTTTCTATGGTGGAAGAAGAATTGCCTTTAATAAAAAATAAGATGGATAGATTAGAACTTGAAACCTATTTAAGTGGAGAATATGATAATTGTAATGCTATATTTGAAATACATGCTGGTGCTGGTGGTACGGAATCTTGTGATTGGGCTAATATGTTATATAGAATGTATAATAGATATGCACAAAATAGTGGGTATAATTTAATAGAGCTTGATAAGCAGAATGGTGAAGAAGCAGGTATTAAGTCTGTTTTGTTTCAAATTAATGGTACTAATGTGTATGGATATTTAAAGAAAGAAAAAGGAGTACATAGACTTGTAAGAATTAGCCCATTTGATGCCAATAAAAGAAGGCATACATCATTTGCTTCAGTAGATGTTATGCCTGAAATTGATAAAAACATTGATATCCAAATTAATGAATCCGATATCAGGGTAGATATCTATCATAGTAGTGGTCCCGGAGGACAGGGAGTTAATACTACTGATAGTGCAGTTAGAATTACTCATATTCCTACAGGTATTGTTGTTACTTGTCAGAATGAGAGAAGTCAAATTAGAAATAAAGAGAAGGCTTTAGATGTACTAAAGAATAAACTTTATTTATTGGAAATAGAAAAACAGAATGAAAAGATTAATGGTATAAGAGGAGAACAATTAAGCAATGGATGGGGTTCGGCAAAAAGAAGTTATGTATTGTGTCCTTATACTTTAGTAAAAGATAATGATTCTGGATATGAGTCTAGTAATGTTAATGCTATACTAGATGGTGAAATACAGGATATGATTGAGGCGGGACTTAAAAAATAATATAAAAAGGGTGATAAACTATGGGTATGCTAGAATATTTTAGAAAGAAAAAAATAGATAGTATTATTGAAGAGGTTAAAAGAAAAAATGTTGGTAAAAGATATTTTATGTTAATACTTGGATGTTTAATTGTTGCATTTGCTTTTAATTTATTCTTTTTAAGATATAATATTGTTTGTTTTGGTATTAGCGGATTATCAATAGTACTTGATAAATATGGAGTTAATCCTTCAGTATTTATAATGGTCTCTAACATTGTGTTACTTATTATTGCGTATTTTGTTCTCGGGTTTGGTCGCGCAAAGAATCAATTGGTTGGTTCTTTAATATATCCTGTGTTTATTGAGATTACGAAGTTTATTACTGATAAAATAGATTTAGGTAATACAGAAATGGTTGTTATTGCTCTATTAGGCGGAGTATTTGCTGGCGTAGGCTACGGTTTAATATATAAAAGTAATTTTTCTACAGGCGGTACCGATGTTATTATTGAAATTTTATGTGAGTATTGTAAAATATCAATGGGAACAGCGGGTCTTATTTGTAATTCTATTATAATTGCTATTGGTAAAATTGCTTTTTCTTGGAGCACTGTATTATATGCCATATTTGTTTCATATTTAATATCTATATTTACTGATAAAGTACTTCTTGGTATATCTAAGAGCAAGGCCTTTTATATTGTTGTAGATAAAAATATTGAATTAGAGGTTAAAGAATATCTTTTGTCAATAGAAGGAGTAGGTACTACTGTTATTGATGCTGAAGGTGGTTATTCTGAAAAAAATCAGACCTTACTTTTGGCAGTTGTTCCTACTAGAAGTTACTTTATAGTAAAAGATGGTCTTAGAGAAATAGATAAAAATATTTTCTTCCTTGTATGTGATTCATATGAAGTTAGTAATAAGGGGGGAGATTTGTGGAATTAGAAATAGAAAGAGTAAAGAATAAAATAAAAGAAAAAAATTATTGGAAAAATTTTTTTCTATTTATCATTGGCATGACTTTTAGTGCTATATCTGTTAGTGTATTTTTTAATCCTAATGATGTTGTGACTACTGGTAGTACTGGCCTTGCAATTATTATTAATAAATATATTAATATTGATTTATCCTTAATTATTTTGGCTATTTCATCTGTTTTACTGGTTCTTGATTTTGGAGTGTTTGGGATAGAGCATGGCGCTAAAAATATATTGGGTACAATATTATATCCTGTATTTATCAAGGCTGCTAGTTTGATAGTTAATTACATTTATTTTGATAATACATCTCTTTTTCTTCTTATTTTAATAGGTGGAGTATTATCTGGTATTGGTTTTGGTCTTGTTAAAAAATCTGGATATAGTTTAGGTGGTTTTTATGTTTTGTATGATATTCTAAATCGAAAACTTAAAGTATCAATAGGTAAAGCTAATTTAATATGCAACATGACTATTATAATAGCTAGTATATTTATATTTGGATTAGATAAATGTATTTATGCATTTATTGGGTTATATGTAGCTTCTTATGTAGGGGATAAAATCATGTTAGGCATATCTCAAAATAAGGCTTTTTATATTGTTACTAGTAAACCTAATTTAGTAAAAGATTATATTATTAATAATTTAAAGCATACTGTTACTGTTGTTAATGCTAGAGGAGGATATTCCGATAGAAATAAGAAAATGCTTTTATGTGTTCTTCCTACTAGAGAATATACCATAGTTAAAGATGTTATTAAAGAAATGGATAGCAAAGCTTTCTTTTTAATAACTGATAGTTATCATGTGTCTAAATAGGAAAAAATGCTAATTAATTAATAACTATTTTAAAATAGAATAAATAATGTTATAATTAATTTTGAGTATGGAAGGAGTAATAATGGAGTTAATTAGAATTAATGATGTTCAGAAGACTTATAAAACAGGAACTGTTGCTCTTTATGATGCTAATCTTAGCATTAAAAAAGGTGAATTTGTCTTTGTTATTGGGGCTTCTGGTAGTGGAAAATCAACACTTATTAAGATGTTATATAGAGAAGAAAAACCTGATAGAGGTTCTATTATAATTGGTGGTATTAATGTAGCTAAACTTCGTAATAGAAAAGTATATGTATTAAGAAGAAAGTTAGGAGTTGTATTTCAAGATTTTAAATTATTACCTAAACTTACAGTATATGAAAATGTTGCCTTTGCTATGGAAGCTTTAGGATACGATAAGAGAGAAATTCATAAGAGAGTAATTGAAGTACTTGATTTAGTAGGACTTAAAAGTGTAGTTAGAAAATATCCTGATCAAATATCAGGAGGAGAACAACAGAGAGTAGCTATTGCTAGAGCAATAGTTAATAGACCTAAATTATTAATATGTGATGAGCCTACGGGAAATTTAGATCCAGATACTTCAATGGAAATTATGAAAGTATTAGAGAATATTAATGCTATGGGTACGACGATTGTTATGGCTACTCATGATAGAGATATAGTTGATAGGATGCAAAAGAGAGTAATATTATTAGATCATGGTAAGATAATAAAAGACTTAGAGAAGGGAAGTTATGTTCATGAAACCATTTAGAGCCGTTAGAAGGTATTTTAGGGATGCTCTACATGGAGTATTCAGAAATTTTTCTTTATCTCTTGCTTCAATATCTTGTATTACAATTACTTTGATAGTAGTGGCTGTATCATTAATATTATCTTATAATGTAGAGCATTTCTCTGACTCAATTAGAAAAGATGTAACTGTTGTTATGTTTCTAAAGAGTGATACAACTAAAGAAGATGAAGAAAAAATTAAGAAAGAATTAGAGGGTATTAATAATATTGAAAATAGTAGTATTGAATTTAAGAGTAAAGAAGAGTCCGCAAAAGAGTTAAAAGTCGGTAGTGATATATTTGCTAATACTGTGGATTCTTGGACAGATGAAACTAATCCTTTACTTGATAGTTATATGTTTAAAGTTAAGGATATAGAAAAAATCGATGATACCGTAAAAGAGGTTAAAAATTTATCTTTTACAAAAGATAAAGTAAATAATATTAATTATGGTGAAGATATAGTTCATCAATTAGTAGTGGTATTTAATGTTGTTAGAAAAGTTTGTATAGTAGCAGTACTTTCTCTTGTACTTGTTACCGCATTCTTAATTGCTAATACTATTAAACTTGCTATTTATTCTAGAAAAAGGGAAATAGAAATAATGAGATTAGTAGGAGCTTCTAATATATCGATTAAGATTCCGTTTATTATTGAGGGATTATTTATTGGTATATTAGGTTCTGTTGTGCCAATTCTTATTACAGTATTTGGATATGGTTCTCTATATGATTTCTTTGGTGGAAAACTATTTGGATCAGGACTTGCTAGTCTTGTGGATCCTATGCCTTTTGTATATCAAATATCGGTAGCTTTACTTGCCATTGGTATACTAGTAGGTATGATTGGTAGTTATCAAGCAGTTAGAAAGTATTTAAAAATATAGATTCTGTTAAGAATCTATTTTTTTATTCCATATGTATTTGTTTGACTATCAATAAATATATAATTATGTGGTGGATTATATGTAAAATAAATAAATATTACATACATTAGTACTATTGTTGGTATGGCTAAATTATTTACTATTTTTATATGTGGTATCTTTAGAATATTATAACTTATTATTTCTTTAATTATATAGACTATTAATAATAGTAATATTGATACTAAAAGGGATTCTCCAATTATATTATATATAGGTAGATAGATAGCTAAATATATGGGAATTATAACTATAGATGTAAACCATAAATTAAAAGGAAAATTATTATATGGAATATTATTTTTATTTAATATTATATAGTCTATCATCCCATAAATTAATGAAGAAGTTACTAGTATTTTCATATGTTCCCAAATACTTTCGTTTACTGGGAAAATAAAAGAAAAAAATGGATTAGGAAATAATTCGTAAGCAAAGTGAGAAAAAAAAGATAACAAAAATATTCCTAATACAGCAATTATTCTTGTGTTTTTAAGATTTAGTTTCATCTTATACCTCCAATATAAGTATATTAAATCTTGTACTGTAAATGATAAATTGCTTTACTAGAGTTCAAATTAACTTGTTAATTTGATGCCGCCAAATGCGGAAAATATCTAGAAAAACAAGCAAAAAATACTTTATCTATGATGAAAAAATTGATATAATAATTTATGTGATTATATGAAGAAAATATATATGTTTATTGGTACTTTTATTATTTTTATTATTTTTATTACAGTAATAGGTTCTTTTATTGTTATGGGGAATACTCCTATTAAAAGAGAGAAAGATATATTTAGTGTGCAAAGTAATAAAGAGGTTTACTTTAATGTGTATGGATATGACATAGAAAATCCTAATGTTATTATAAATCCCTATGGTAATAGCCCGCTTACCGCTATTGCAATGTTTACATCAAGAGATTATAGTGAAGTATCGATTACTGTAAAAGGTAAATATGATAATGACATCAATTATACTTTTAGTAAAGATAAATATCATTTGATTCCAATATATGGATTGTATCCTGACTATAATAATACTATTATTATTAGATGTGAAGGCAGTGAAAAGATTATTAATATTGAAACCAGTTCTTTACCTGAAAATTTTACTTATAGTGAAGATATGATAAATGACAATTATTCTTTTTATAATAACGGGTATCCATATGCGATAGATAGTTATGGAGATATTAGATGGTATTTAAATAAGCATTATTTTGGTAATGTCTCCTTACTTGATAATGGTAATATTGTTGTTGGAAGTGATAAATATAATGATAATGAAAGTACTATTAGTTATTATAGAATGAACTTGCTTGGTAAAATATATACTGAATATTTACTAAAGAATGGGTATTATGGCTTTAATACCAAATATGAAGATAATATTATTGTTAAAAGTGATAAATATTTAGTAATGGATTTACAAACTGGTAATGTTTTAAATGAATTAGGTAAAGTAGATGATAATGTAGTAATTAATAATGTTTTTGATTTATATAGAGATGCTGTTAATTATAATCTTTCTAAACCTGTTAAGTATGGAGTATTAAGCGAAACTAAAACTTCAAAGAAAAAAATAGGGTTACTTAAATATTCTAAATATAAAGGCAATAATATTGATATTGAGATGAATAGTAATAGAATTACTGTTAAAAATAACAGTGATAATAGTGTCTATATTATTTTAGACAAAATATTAGATAAAAGAATATATAAAGTAGTGGATACAAAATATATTAATTTAGAAGGTTTAAAAGGTAGATATACTATTTATTATAAAATTAATAATAAGATATATAAAACTAATTATTATATTGAGGTTTAACTATGAATAGAATTATATTGCATGTAGATGTTAATAATGCTTATCTAAGTTGGAGTGCCATTAACTTATTGAAGAATGGCCATAAAATCGATATTAGAAATAGATATGCTGTTATTGGAGGAGATGAATCTCAGAGAAGAGGAATTGTTCTTGCTAAAAGTAATCTATGCAAAAAGAAAGGCGTCGTTACAGCTGAAACTATTGGTAGTGCAAGAAGAAAATGTCCATATCTGGAGGTATATGCTCCTGATTTTAAGGTGTATAAATACTATTCTGACAAAATGTATGAATATTTATGTACTTATACAGATATTATTGAAAGATATTCTATAGATGAATGTTTCCTTGATTATACTGGTAGTGTTAAGCTATTTGGTGATCCTGTAAAGGTTGCTTATAAAATAAAGGATGATATTTATAAAAAATTTGGTTTTACTGTTAATGTAGGGGTGGGTAATAATAAGTTACTAGCTAAAATGTCTAGTGATTTTGAGAAACCTAATAAAGTACATACTTTATTTAATAATGAAATTATTAGTAAGATGTATCCACTTCCTATTGAAGATTTATTTATGATAGGTAAGTCTAGTAGTAAGAAACTTAGGAATATGAACATTAATACAATTGGGGAACTTGCTAAATACGATGAAGATGAGTTAATGAAGAAATTTAAGAGTATGGGTAAGATGATGCATGAGTATGCTAATGGTATTGATAATAGCCCTGTTCATTTTGAAAGGGAAGCAGCAAAAAATATATCTTCATCAACAGTACTTCCTTATAACTATAGTGATGAAAAAATGATAGTGGATGTTATTATGAATTTATCAAGAAGAGTAGGTAAGCAATTAAGATACAATAAGATGTATGCTGATACTATTGGAGTTTGGCTTAAATATAGTTATTTTGATAAACTTAGTAAACAAGAAAAATTGAATATTAGTATCTCTACTGATGGAGAAATATATGATAATGCTAAAAGAATATTTAATAAATTATGGAACCATGATGATGGTATAAGAAGCATATGTGTATTCATAAGTGGACTATCAAGTACAAGAAAAAAACAATTATCAATATTTGATTTAGATAATGGTAATAATAGTAATGGTGAAGATGAAAAATTACAGGAATTAGTAGATAATTTACAAAATAAATATGGAAAAAGTGTTATTAGATTTGCTAATATGAAGGAGAGCGATAGAAAATGAATAACGGAATAATTAGTGAAATAGCAAGTGATTTAAATATAAAAAATAATCAGATAGAGGCAGTATTAAAACTACTTGAAGAAGGTAGTACTATACCATTTATTGCTAGATATAGAAAAGAAGCTACTGGTGCTTTAAATGAAGAACAAATTAGAAGTATTAGCGAAGTATATGAGTATCAAGTAAACTTACTTAAAAGAAAAGAAGATGTAATTAGATTAATAGATGAAAAAGGAATGCTTACTGATGAAATAAAGAGTAACATTATGAAGTGTTCTAAACTTGTTGAAGTAGAAGATATATATAGACCTTATAAGGAAAAGAAAAAGACTAAGGCTACTGAAGCTATTAAGAATGGTTTAGAACCATTAGCTAAAATTATTATGTCATTTAAAAAAATAGATATTAATAAAATTGCCAAATCTTATTTAAATGATAATGTTAAGACTGTTGAAGAAGCGATACAAGGAGCTAAATATATAATAGCAGAATGGATTAGTGATAATGCCTACTATAGAAAGTATATTAGAAATAATATGAGAAATAATGGTGTTATACACACTAAGTTAAAAAAGAATGCAGAAGACACATCTAAAGTATATGAAATGTATTATGATTATGAAGAGAGAATTAAATATATTAAACCTCATAGAGTGCTTGCTATTAATAGAGGAGAAAAAGAAGATATTCTTACGGTTAATATTACTATTGATAATGATTATGTTATATCTTTTTTAGAAAGTAAAATTATTAAAGAAGGTAATGAGGAAAGTAAAGTAATAGTTAAAGATGCTATTAATGATAGCTTTAAAAGATTAATATTTCCTAGTATCGAAAGAGAAGTAAGAGCGGAACTTAAAGAAGTAGCAGAAGATGGTGCAATAGATATTTTTGGTAAGAATTTAGAGAGTTTATTACTTACTCCTCCAATGAAAGATATTACAGTACTAGGTTTTGATCCAGCATATAGAACTGGATGTAAATTGGCTGTAGTAGATAGTACTTCTAATGTATTAAATATTTCGGTTATATATCCACATGAACCTCATAATAAATGGAATGAAGCAAAGGATAAGATTAAAGAGTTAATTAAGAAGTATGATATAGATGTTATATCTATAGGCAATGGAACTGCTTCTAGAGAAAGTGAAAAGTTAGTCGCAGAAGTTATCTCTGAATATAAAGATAAAGATGTTAAGTATGTAATAGTAAGCGAAGCGGGAGCTAGTGTATATTCGGCGAGTGCACTTGCTATTAAAGAATTTCCTGATTTAACAGTAGAAAAAAGAAGCGCTATTAGTATTGCAAGAAGACTACAAGATCCTTTATCAGAACTAGTTAAAATTGATAGTAAAAGTATTGGTGTTGGTCAATATCAGCATGATGTTAATGAGAAGAAACTAGATGAATCTTTAGATTTTGTGGTATCAAAATGTGTTAATAATGTTGGTGTTAATGTTAATACTGCTAGTCCATCAATACTTAAATATATTTCTGGCTTAACTAAACCTGTTATTGATAAGATTATTAAATATAGGGAAGAAAAAGGCAAGATTAAATCAAGGGATGAACTATTAAGCAAGAAGATAGTGACTCCTAAAGCATATGAACAATCTATTGGATTTATGAGAGTGATAGATGGAGATAATCCTATGGATATTACTCCTATCCACCCTGAGAGTTATGATGCTACTACTAAGTTATTAGATAAGTTAGGATTTAGTATTAAAGATTTTGGTAGTGGAAAATTAGCAAACGAATTAGAAAAAGTTGATATTAATGAAATGTCTAAAGAATTAGGAGTGGATTCTTATACACTAGAAGATATTATTAAGGCATTAGAAAAACCTAATAGAGATTATCGTGATGATTTTGAAAAACCGATACTAAAGAGTAATATCTTAAAATTAGAAGATTTAACTGTTGGTATGGAACTATCTGGTACGGTTAGAAATGTTGTTGACTTTGGAGCATTTATTGATATTGGCCTACATGAAGATGGTCTTGCTCATATTTCTAAATTAACTGATAAATATATTAAACATCCTATGGAAGTTGTATCAGTAGGAGATATAGTTACCTGCTATGTGGATAAGATATCACTTGATAAGGGTAAGGTTAGTTTGTCGTTAATTAAGCCAACTATGGTTAAATAGATTATAATAATAAGAGTTATAGATTAGCTGTATAACTCTTTTTATCTATTTATTTAGACTCTACTATCTGTGTGGATACAAATATGATAAAATGTATTATAATGAGTATGAAAGGAGTAAAAGGAATATGAATCAAGAAAAAATAGGTAAATTTATTCAAGAACTTCGTAAAGAAAAGAAAATGACCCAGCAGGAATTAGCGGATTTATTAAATGTGACGGATAGAGCTATTTCTCACTGGGAAAATGGTAGAAGGATGCCGGATGTTTCTTTGTTTAAACCCATATGTGAAATATTTAATATATCTGTGAATGAACTTATAAGTGGAGAACGTATTTCTCTTAATGAAGAAAAAGGTAAGTATGAAGAAAACATTATTGAATCATTAAATATTAATAAGAAGAATAAGAGTAGATTAAAAAAAATAATTGTATTACTATTCATTATATTATTTGGTATTATAGTTTTTATTTATTTCTATTATAATTATTTATTTCCTAAATTTGATATTTATAATGTTATTGTTTCATCAAGTGATATTGATAGTGAGTTAAGTTTAAAAAAACAGTTTAATTATAAAAATAATAATGGATTATTTAATGTTTGGTACTATGGTATTGATTCGGTACAATTATGTGATGTTAAAAATAAATGTTTTTTATTAGAACCTTCAATTAAGTATAAACAAATTGATGTAGAAAAAATAAAAAAATATTTAAATTTTCAGTATAAAGAAAAAAATATTGATAAATTTGTTTTATATGATGGTAATTCTATTTTATATCTTAATGATAAATATTCAATATTATTTTGTGATACAGTTAATGATAATAAAGATATTTATATTGGTTTAAATAGTATGATTAAAGATTTAAATGGTTCTGTTTGTGATAATGATGAAAATATAATTAAAAGATTTACTAAAACATATTCTGTTATTAGCGTAGTAGAGGATGATGATTATGATTATTTAAATGTTACATTAAAAGAATTTCAAGGGGATACCGCTATGGTTAGAATAAAAAGAGTAGAAAATATTGAAAATGGTAAAAATTATGAATTTACTTTTATTAATTACTATGAATTTGATGATAACATTAAGAATATATTTGATCATGCTATTTTAGTAGACATTAAAGAAACTGATAGAGTAGGATTAGAACAAGTAAATGAATCTGTATATAAGAATATGAATAGATAGTTTTTAGCTGATTTTGTGTAATGAAAAGAGTCGTATCATTATTTGACATGACTCTTTTTTTAATTTGGAACAATATATTATTATAATCAAGTATTTCTTGTAAAAATGTTTGAATTGCTAGAATGAAATTAAGATAGAATAATATATAAATATTGGAAAAAAAATGATTTAATGCTATAATTAGTAAAAGAGGTGTAGAATGAAAGAAAAAAAAGAATTAATAAGTCAAAATGAAATGTTAGAATTTGTAGTAGGAATAATTCTACTTGCAATTGGTTTATTTATGTTATCAATGCATGTTAGGGTTTATTCTGGATGGTTTGCAGGATTTACTATTGGGTCTATTAGAGTTGCATCTGGAGCTGTTACAATTCCACTTATTATAGGAGTAATATGGTATGTAGCAAGACCAAAATCAAAACTAGCTAAATGGCTATGTTTATTAGGAAGCTTAATAATTGTTGTTTCAATTATTATGAGCATTCAAATTAACTGGGTATCATCAACATTATTTGAATACTTATTAATATTTGGATTATGTGCTGTAGGTATAGGATTAATATTAAAAACAGTATTTATTGATAGAAAAAATAGTTAAGTTTATTATAATTATATAGTGATAAAATTAATATAAATTATAATTATCAATTTAAATATTAAGCAGTGGTGCAAATAATGCTACTGTTTTTTTATATAAAAAAATCTTTATATTAACTGTAAACCAACTGATAGTAAATAGCACAATGTTTCTACAAAAAGTTATAGATTTTTCTTCAAACAGGTTATATCTTGCAATTACAGAAGATATGTGATATAAAAAAACAAACCACTAGGGTTTGCTTATGTCAACATTGGAGCGATTGATTAAGTTATTTCAAACTATTTCACTAATGAAAAATCAATAGTTCTATCAATTTCTAATAATATTCTAACACAGAAATTATTTTTTGTACATATTTTTTTTAGAATTGTTTTGGCTCTACTTGACACATCATAAAAATTATTTTATTATAATAAGCAATTTAGTGACACAAATATATATGATTTGTGTTATACTAAAATTGTAATAGGGAGGATTGAAAAATGAAAAAGGAGGGCATTTTTTCAGCTTTAGATTTGGCAAAATACATATGCTATATGTATTATAAAAAATATAAAAAAGATATATCTCCAATAAAATTGCAAAAATCATTATATTTTTGCTTTGCATATTGGGGTGGTTACGTACGAAAAAACAATAAAAACAAAAACTTTGTTGAAGAAAGAATTTCTTTAAGTGAATATCTATTTGATGATACATTTAAAGCTTGGGTTTATGGACCAGTAATTCCAGAAATTTTTAAAAAATATAAAAACAAAAATATTGATTATGCAGATTTAGATGTTGATTGTATTTTTGACAAAACTAATATTACAGTAAAAGAGGCTATAGATAGTTTACTTAATGAATTGTTTGAAGTTAGTGATTTTAAACTTGTTAGTATTTCACATGAAGATGAATGCTGGAAAAATCATTTTGATATCTTTGCAGATGATCATGATGAAGATATTCCACCAGAAGAGATAATAAATGAATATGCACTTAGGAAAACAGTTTAAATCAAATCGATTTGATAAACCTAATATTGATAAAACTAACCATATTAAAGATAGGAAAAGTTTTGGATTTGGTGAAGATATATTTGATTTTGACGATGCTTTAAAATCAGTGAATATAAGTTGTTTGGAATTTACTAATTATTTTCATGATAGAAAAGATGTTAAATTTAAATTTGTAAAAAAAGAATATAATAGATTACTAAACCAACGAGTGAATTTAGATGATGAATATGAAATGAAAATTGTGAATACAGAGGATGGATTTAATGGATTAAAATTAAAAATGATTTATTCAGATACTTTAGGTAAAGAAGTAAGAGATTTTCCACTTATGTATAAATTAAAAAATCTCGCAAATAATGAATTGCAATTTTATGTTAAAAATGAAAATAGTAAGTATAAGGTTTGTTTTATTGACATTTTCCATTTGGCAATACCTACCAAGCAACAAAATACAAAAGCTATGTATGAAGTTAATTCTTGTAACACATATGGACTAGATCATTTAAGAGAAGAGAAAAAGATAAAAGTATTAAATTAACATTTTTAAATTATATTGTTGACAAAACCATATATTTTAAATTATATTGGCTTGTCAACATTTTTAATTCTTACAAAATTCAGTATTTAAGTTAATTGCTAATGCTATTTTTTTAATGATAAATATGTTTTTTAAAATTTATTATTACTTCTACCAAGTATATAATCAATAGAATATTTACTATATTTTGATAAACTAATTAATATCTCACAATTAATTAGTTTTTCTCCTCTTTCATAACTACCAAGAGATGAAAAAGAACAATTTAAAGCATTACCTAAACTTCTTAATGATAGTCCTAATTCTTTTCTTATTTCTTTTAATCTATTACCAATAAGTTCTAAATCTAAAGTATAAGTTTCTTCAATATTTTTTCTTATATCTGTAAGTTTTAGCATATAATCTATATTAACATTATAGAAGTTAGCTAACTCTGCTATTCTTCTAGTAGGAATAGGAATTTTATTATGTTCCCATTCAGAATAAGTAGATTCATTAACACCAAAATAACTTGCTACTTCTCTTGATTTTAAATTTCTTTCCACTTTTAAATCTTCTAAACGATTCTCATTCATCTACATCACCTATACAATTATATTTTCCCATTTAAATAGTTAATATTAATAAAACTTCTCTAAATACGCACAATTTGTGATATAATTATTTATGAAGAGAGGAGATAAAATCGTGATAAATGAAAGTAAGAAAGATTATTTAAATGAGAAAGTAATACAATTAAGTATTTTAAAAAATATAGAGTATCAAAATCAAATAATAAACTCTATTAATACAAGAATAAAATTTTATAGAACTTTGTTAAATCATCTAGAAGATTCTAAACCATTATTCTTTCAAAAGAAGAAGTTGATTGAGTATAGTAATAAAATAAAAGAATATAATGATAAGATAGATGCATTATATATTGAATTAGATGACGAACTGCTATCAGTAACTGACAATTGTAGTGATTATATTATAATTTAATTGCTTATAAACAACACCTCAGTATTAATAAATGAATTGCGAATATAAAAACTGTATAGTTTCATATTGTCATTATTATTTCTTTATGATAGAATCTTATTGTAAGAAAAAAGAAAAATTATATTAAGAAAAGAAATAATATTATTTTTTAAATATTTTATAATAATAAGTGGAAGAAGGGTTATAATGAATAATTTAAAAATATTAAAACCAGAATTTGAAGTATATTATATAACTGAAGTTGGAAATTCTATTAAGGGAACGATAAATAATGTTCCTGATAATGCTTTTGGTGCTTTTATTGATATTTATTTACCTTATATGACAAAAGATAATAAAAACTATGCACTAGGTGAACATCATATGATTATGATAGGAACAAAATTATCTGTAAAACAGGCTTTAAAAATAACTAAAAACGATGATGCTAAAAGAAGGCTTACTTATTTAAATAAAAGAGTTGACGATATTATAGATGTAATATATCCAAATATTTTTTCTAATGATGATATTGCAATATCAAATGATTTTTATCCCTTTTATTCAAATTATGTTGTATGTAATTCAAATGAAATATTTAAAGAACAATTAGATATGTCTTTTGTTCGATATAATGAATTGGTGGAAATAATTGATAAACTATCATAATAAAAAATATTGAGGTGATGAGTAGTGAAAGAAAAAGTAAAAAATGAAAAACCGTTATATACAATTGAAAGTATTATTGATGGTGATGAATATAAAAAAATGGCTAGATATTTTCCTCAAATGTATTGGGCCTATGTTATATACGGGACAATATTAAATTTGTTTTTTTCTTTGTTGATAGCAGTTTTCTCTGAAAGCCTAATTTTTACATTGATTTTTTTAGTACTTTATCAATCATACATAATGATACTTTATAAAATCAGATTAGAGCACTATGCTGAAAAATCTTTTAATAGAATGGTAAAAAAAGGCAGAATAGATACAGAGGTCCATTCTGAATTTTATAATGACTTTTTTATAAGACAAAGTGAAACCGTAGCATATAAGATTAAATATATTGATATTGATAGATGTGTTGAAACTGATTCGAGTTTTTATTTAAAATATGGGAAAAAGAATATAATAATTATTATTCAAAAAAATGAATGTGATTTAGAATTAATTAATTTTATCCGAGAAAAATTTAATAATTTAGAAAAGCATATTGGTGATAATTCCAATTTTAAAGGTGTAAAAAAATATAATAATCCTTCCTTTATTAAAAATTTTATGATTATATTATTTGCTTTAACAATATCAAGTTTATGGGGAGCACTATATTCAATGAACTTAGTTAGCGAAATAATACCACAACATGGATTTAATTTCACTAAAAATAATTGGGTATTCTGGTGTTGGTTACCGATTCCAATACTTTCTATCATTCTTGGCTTTAAATATAAAAGTGCAGGTTTTAAATGTACAAAAAATGTAGTAAGTGGCTTTATAATAGGATTTTTACTATTAATATATGGATCTTTTTGTTTGCTTCCAACATTTTCACAAGAGTATGATAAGATAAATGATTACAAAGATATAATAAATGCAAAAATACCAGAAAAGGGCGAACTTGAAATACAAAATTGGGGAACATATTTTGATGAGGATAAGACAAACTATACTATCATAAATGCCTACTATGACAAAGAAGATGTTGGTGATTTAGTAAGTAGTATTAAAAATAACAATAATTGGATTTTAAGCAAAGAAATAAAATCCGAATTAAAGACTTTGATACCATCACAACTTAAATCTGATGATGATGCATATTTTTCTATTTATAATAAAACTGCAAATAAATACAATTCCTTACCTGAAGAATCAGGTGAATATGAAGTATATGCCATGAAATATGATGAGTCTGATAAACATTTAGAAATACATAAGTTTAATTTATTGTATAAATAAATATAAATTATATATTAAGAAGGAGTATAAGATGGTTAAAGAAAAACAAAATCCTAAAGAATGGGAAATAGGTGACACATTCTATTATCAAGCTAAGGATTATAATAAAGAATTAAATTGTAAGTATATAATTTTTATTAAATCAGGAATAGTTAATAATGCACCTCTATTTAGAGTAAAAGTGACTAAAGATAGTAAATTACCGCGGACAATAGAAGAATTAGAAAGTATAGATTATGCTAGAACTGGGCTTGTTATATGGGAAAGCAGATTTCTACCACTTGATGGAAATATACCAGATAGACAGTTAATACTTGAAAGAAATAAAGTTAAATTTTATCCTGATGAAAATGGATTTTTATATATTTATCAAGTTTCAATAGATATAAAGTCTAAGAGAAGTATACCAAAGGAGTGGGGATATTTAGGTAAATTTGATTTATCTCTTCCAAAAGACGAATTTATCCCATTCAGTTTAGGAAATATTTGGGGATTTATATGGAACATTGGTAAAAATTGGTTTTTTGATAGACTTTTAATGTATAATAGCGAGAAAAAAGAATATATTGAACATGCTAAAAAAAGAAGAGTACAGGAAATTGGCGCTATGAAATTGATTTTATCTTATAATTCTAGAAACTCAAAAGAAGAAGTAGATGAACTAATGGATATTATAACTGCTGTTAAGTAAATTTTATATGGTATTATCTTTAAAGATAGTAAATTACTTTTGTTTTTGTAATTATGGAGAGGAGGATTAATTTATGAAGAAAAGTAATGTGATTATAATTTGTATATTAGTAGTAATTATTATTTGTTTAATTGGAGGGCTATTTTATTTAAATAATTATTATGTAAATCAAATAGATTATATATTCTATACAACAAAAGTAGATGAAACAAAAAGTAAGGAATATGATTGTAGTTTTACTAAAACATACAGGGTGGTAAATTTATTAGATGGTTATATTGATGAGGTTCCAGACTGGTCTTATATAATATTAGATCAATTTCAAAATCATAGTGCTATAGCTATTAGAATACCATCATTATTGAAAAATAAATTACAAGAAAACAAATATTATGAATTTACTTATACCATTAAAGGTAGTGATAAAATCATTAGCACGATGGAAGATATTAATAAATATTTAGTGTTAGATGAAAGTACTGCTGATTTAAAAGTAACATTAAATATAAAAGAAACGGACAAACAAGGATTAGAGCAGGTACAAGAAAATATATGTTTGCCTAAATAAAGGAGAGATGATATGTATAATTTTTCTTTACTAAAAAATGAAAAAGTAATTGACGTGTTTGATGATATATGGGTTAGTCAAAATGAAAATGAGAAGATGACAACAGTGGCTTTAACAAATCAAAGATTATTATTTTTAGATTATAATAATAATGATCCACGAGATAATTTAAGAATTGGTAGAGGCATGGAATACATAAGATATAAAGAAGTTTATCATTCAATAATGTTGCAAGATATCAAAGATGTAACTGACGTTTATATTCTTAATTTAAAAAAAGGCTGTGATATTAAATTTGATAATGAGGAATTATGTAATCTCATAAAAAAAGAAATCAAAAATGTTGCTAATGATAATGCTAGTTAAATAAGAAATAATGATTGAATAGAGAAATCTATTCTTTTTATTATTTAAAAGAGAAGAAATTATTGCGAAGATCAACAACAAAGAACAAAAGAAATAACAGATTTGACAAGAACAAACATTTGTGCTATTATAATTCTCATCTCAGTGAGGGGGAAAAGAAATGAATAATAACATGGAATTTAAGATTAATTATGCAAATATGAGATCAATTATTTCTAACTATTTTAAGTCTCAAGGAAGAGATGTAACTGTTACTATTAGTTCTAACATTGACACAGATAGATTTAAGGGAACAGTTGACACAATAGTTACTGTGTACGAAAAAGTAATTATTGCTGGTGTTGAAACAACTACAAAGAAAATACTTTGGCTTGATGATTTAAAGGAAATTATAAGCGAATCATTATCGCAAGAAAATAAAGAACTAATTGACTTAACAAGTGATGCATATTCTTACACGTCAGTAGAAGGTGCATATATGGGAGAATATAGAGAAACTAAAATTGGTGGAAAGACTTTTACAGTCACTGTAAAAGAAAAACAAAATGTTAAAATGAAAGAATTAAAATAAGCAAATGATTACAATTTATCATAATGTACAAAATATTAAAATTTTGTATTTGGCAAAACAAATATTTGTGCTATTATATGGCACGTTTTAGGGGGAATATATATGAATATGAATTATTTAGTTTTATGGATAGGAACAATTATTGGTAGTTTTGGAGCAGAATTAGTGAATGAACTTAGAATGTTTAAGGATATTGCGGATGCAGGATACAAAGTTGATTTGCAAAAAATGGCAGATTTTCAAAAAAAATTGATGCCTGATGCAAATAAGGTAAATCTTTTATCGATGTTGATACCTGTATATAACATTATGAATGTTTGCAAAAATATAATTAATTATAATAATGTTAGACCAATGCTATTAGATCAATTAAATGTAATGGGAGTGCTAGAAGAAATGTCTTCATATGAAAAAGAAGAATATTCAAAAAAACCAACTGCTTTAAATGCATTTATAATTCCATTAAAGACAGAAATAAAACTTGCAAATGCTCTTAAATTAACAACAACTGATGATAATGGAACAAACATATATTATATTGATTACAATAAAAAGAAAGGTTTTACTTTGTTAAAGGTTGATGGTCCAGACTCTATGCTGCCTTTTGAGGAACAAGAGAAAAGAGCTAAGGAAAAGATGTATAATCTTGGTAAACATGTAAGAGATAATTATGGCACTGCTGAAAATTATTTAAAATCTCTTGATAATAATTCGAAAGAATTTCAAGAAGAAGGAAATATAGTTGTACCTACTAAAGCTGAGTTAAACAATGATGAAATAAAAGAAGAAACAAAACAAACTCAAATAGCAGTAGAACAAAAAGAAGAAGTTCAAGCAAATGAGTTAGAAGAAACGAATATAGAAGATAATACTATTCATAAACCATTAATAAGAACTAGAAAAATTAAAAGGTAATATCTAATACGGAAATATAGAAAAAACTATATTTCTTTTTTTATAATTTTTTATCAAAAGAATATTATTAAAGAGTTTTAGATTATTTTAGTATAAGATTTTTGTTTAAAATTTTGTTTGATTTGACAAAAGCAAACATTTGTGCTATTATATTTCTCGTTTAAGGGGGAATACTATGTTTATTGAAAATCTTTATTTGGAAATAACAAGGAATTGTAATCTAGAATGTGAACATTGTTTAAGAGGAGATAGTAAGAATGAATATATGTCATCTCAAACAATAAATAATATTTTCAAAGATATAAAAGGAATTGATAGATTATTGCTAACTGGTGGAGAACCATTGCTCGCCATTAACCAGATAAAGGAAATTATAAGTATAATTAAAACTAATAATATTAAAATTAATAGTATTATGTTAATAACTAATGGTACAATTTTAAATGAAAATGTTATAGAAACATTAAAAGAGTTATCAAGTATTTCAGTTTTACACTTAAGATTGTCATATGATATGTTTCATTTTTTAGAATTAAATAGGTTGAAATTATTTGATATAAGAGTTAAAAATGCAATAGTTTTTAAAGAATTGTTTAATGCCTTAGATTATGCCAGTTTTGATGATACATCGTTTTCAAACAAAAAGGTTATTATGCCTATTGGTAGAGCTTTAAAACTATCTAGTGAAAGACTTGAGGAAATAAATAATATGTCTGATTCTAAATACTCATTATCTGAATATTGCGTTGAGAAAAATCCTTGGAGTTCGTTTAATGCTAGTTACAATTTATTTAATTATGTTGTAGATGGAACAATAAGTATAGATGTTAATAGTAATGTTGTTGCTTATAGTTTACCATTTGATGATGAAGATGCTGAAAAGTTGAAATACAATTCTAATATCAACGAAATAGGATTATCTCGAGCGATATTAAATTATATTGAATACTATGAAGAATTACGTGATCATATGTATAAAAGCTTAGGTTTAAGACTAAAGTGATAATTATTTTTTAATAAATTTGTAAAAGTTTTAATAATAATTATTTAAAATTTTAATTAATAACCAATAAATAAGCAAAAGGAAGAGTGAAAACTCTTCCTTTTGAAATACTTCTACCAAGTGTATAAATACACTTGCAACAATCTAAAGTAACTTTATTATACCATTTTTAGTAGCTATGTCAATACTTTTTGACGATTTTCTTTAGATTTTGAATTGGAGTTTGTTTGTGTTTTTGTCATTTTAATTTCTTCAAAAGCATAATATTTTTTGATTATTTTAAGGATTTCATCATTATCTTTTTTACTAATCGTGGCTATTTTATTATTAATAAAATATGGTTCTTTTATTCTATTGGCACTTATATTAATTAAGTTTTCTATTCTTGCAGTACCTAATTTTTCATCTTTCAAATCATGGTGAAAATAATAATTATCATCTTTATGCTTTGAAGTAAGTGGTATTGCAGTCCACATTTTTTTATTTGATGAACTTCTCCATAATATTGCAGGTCTTAATTTTCTAAGTTCATTACCAATATTATATCCTAAATTAACCCAGCATATTGCACCAACTTTAAGATTAGTAAGTGTATTATCTTTATTTATTAATTCTAGCTTATCTTTACACCATTTATTATATGATATTCCATCTGGATCATTATTTGTATTATCTTTGACATATTTTAAAAAATTATCTTTTGATTTTAAAAGTATTTCATCAAATTCTTTATTAGTTATTTTTAATGGTTTACCTTTTATATAAATACATCTTTTAATATTAGTTCTATTATAGTCATTTATTTCATTAAATGAGGCATATTTATTAATTGATTTAAGATATATGCTATCTTTTCTATTATCATTATAAATAGATATCCCTACATAGTGATTTTGAGAAATATCATAGAGAATTAAAATCCATTGCACATTTTCATTTATACTAACTTCATATACTTGTTTCCAATTAATTGTAAGCATATTTTTTATCACCAACTTTCTTAATTATTTATTATAGCAAACTTATCTTTCAAAGTCATCCTCTTTTTCAATATAATTTTCATTTTGAATTGTATCTAAATCATTATCATCTATAATTTCTTCGTCATATAGTTCATTAATTAAATCATCATATTTATTTGAAGAGAAGAATTTATCTTGGAAGAACTCTATAAATCTTTTCCATAAATCTTTAAAATAATCTAATGCTTCTTGTAATTTAGATACTTTATCTTCTAACATATCAATAGTATCATTAGCAAACTCTAATCTGTTTTCTAAATCTTCAATTCGCTCATCACGATTATAGATTTTTTTATTTAGTTCATTTACTTCGTTAGTATGATTTTTTAAATCTTCTTCATATTTATTTAAAATAATAGTTACATCATTTGCTTCTCTTATATTTGAAGTAGTACTTTTAGTTTGCTTAACATATTCTTTTATTTCTTCAAGATTATCACTAGATATAGTATAGTTATTTTTATTAATTACTGTTGGTTTTAAGTTATCAACTAAATCATTAATATGATTAGATTTATCTTCTAATTCAGTAACTTTATTATTTAATTCTTGTAATTTCTTTTTATGTATATCTTTTTCTCGTTTAAATTTTTTATATTCATTCATATTAGCAACATTAATATCAACATTTCTTCCTTCTTCTTTTGCTTTGAGTGAGTAATTTAAATTATAAATTTTATTAAAAGAATTAATACAATATTCTCTCATTTTATCTTGAATATCTACTAGACTAACTTTAGTAAAGACATCTGATTTACCAACTTGTACTTGCATACCATTTTTTAGTCCTTCTTTAAATGGAACACCAACAATATGTAAATGAGGACTAGATTCATCAAAGTGTATGGTCGCATTTGCTACTTTAAAATTAGGAACAACTTTTTCTAAATCAATTATCTGCTGTTTATAAACTCCGATCATTTTTTTCTTAAATTCATCATCTTTATCAGCCCAAAAATCCATATCTCCAAGTTCAATAATTATCTCACAAGCAAGATCTCTTTTATTATCATTTGAAATATGATTAAAATAATTTTCTATCTTTCTGTCGTTTCTAGTTTGTTTATTATTATACTTTTCTTTAGCATCTTCAAATAATTCTAAATACAAGTTTTTAGTGTCTTCTACTAGAGATGATGTTCCTTTAATAGTGCATATTAATTCTTTCTCATCATCGTATTTTCTTAAATTATGTCTATCTACTTTTGATAACTGCTGGTGATTTTGAATAGCATTATTAGATAGTGATGTAGTATTTGTATTATTTGTTTTGGCTACCTTCCTTGCTTTTTTCGATTTGTTTTTATCATTACCTAAATGTAATGAATATGATAATTCTTCCATATTTTATTTACCCCCTTTAAGATAGAGTTTACTATATTTATATAGTAATTATTTTGTATGTCAAAATCTCTAACCCCCTATATATTTTGACATTAACTAAAGTTATATCAAAATATGGGGGCTAAGGTTTAATCACCTTAGAAACCATATACTTTATTTCGTAATAACTATAAATAGTTAAAACTACATAAAGCACTCGTAAAATACAAAGTACTACTTTATATTTTATCTAATGGAAAATTATGAAATAATTGCAAATTTCGTAAGCAATAATTTAATAATTTTATTTTTTATTTGTCATATCAATAATGACATCTTCTAGATTATCATCATCTGATTCTAATGCTTCTTCTAAATCTTTTTCTAATGCTAAAAGTGCTTCTTCAAATTCTTTTGCTTTTTTAATTGCTTCTTCTTTTTTCTTTTTAGTTTCTTCATCAGCCTCCCAAGTTCTGCAGTTAGTTCTCTCGGGAATAGTATCAAATAAATCTTGCTTTTCGTCTTCTTCTAATTCACACTTTGTATTATCATCTACATAGATAATTCCAAGTTCTATTTTTTCTAATTTATCCATCTTTTTATAATCTTCAATTGGAAATACTCTAACAATTTTTCTATTATTATAATCATTAAAATACATTACTTTTTTATCATAATAATATGTTGCTTCAAAATAGCCAACATTATAAAACTCTCTTAAAGTAAATACTATTTCTTCAACTTTTTCTATTGGAAGGTATTCACTAAATCTTAATTTAGTTACTGTATTACCAATTAGAGCATAATCTACTTTATCTAAATAACCATTATCATATAATTCATTCATTGGTTTGCATATACTTTCTCTAAAGAATACTTCACCAAGTCTTATTTTATTATGCCCATAATATTCTAACTCTACATTATCTACATATCTCATAATTAAATCGGCTTTTTCTTTTCTAGTATAATCTTCCCACATATAAGTATTTTCTTCATATTCTTCTGGGAAAATTATTTTATTTATACAGTCTATATCTCTTTTAATTAAGATATCTTCTGGAGTAAATTTAAGTTCATTACATACATCACAATCTCTTATCTTTGATTCTAAATTATTAATTGCTTCTTCAACAATTGCTCTTTCGTTATCATATTCTTCAATTGTAAATGAACCATTTACATATGCTTTTCTAATTCTTTCTTCTTTTAATTTTTGTTCATTTAATTCTTTAATTAATTTATCTTTAGGATTATTTAGTTTTGTTTTAATAATTGGAAGTAGTGTTTGATTAACTACTGCATCATATTCTTGTATTTCATTTATAAAGTTATCAAACTCTTTTTCAATATCTGTTTCTCTTATAGATATCTTACAATTATTACATTGATAATAGTAATAGATACTACCATTTTTCTTTGTGGTAGCATTACCACCTAATATTCTTTTACATTTAGGACATTTTAGTTTCTGTAAGAATAAATACTCTTTATTTCGTTTATAATTTTTAGAATTCTTTTTCTTTTGAACTTGGCATTCTTCCCATAATTCTTTTGTAATAATTGGCTCAACTACATTTTCATAATAAGTTGGATTATTTGTTCTTTTACCATGAACAAAGTCTCCTTTATATACTTCATTTTCTATTATTTTTAAGATAGTATTATCTTTCCAATTTGTTTTACCAAATACTTTTTCTTTATTATAAAGATTTGCTATTGTCTGATAAGAATTACCTTCATAATATAAATTAAATATTCTAATAACTTGGTCTTTGGTTGCTTCATCTGGGATTAACTTCTTATCAACATGTTTATAGCCAAAAGGTGCCCTGTGTGGAATATGACCATTAGTAATAGCACCAGCTAAACCGAATTTTGTTCTTTCACTAGTTCTTTCTATTTCATTTTGTGATACAGTAGTAAGTAGTCTAGCTACCATTCTACCATTAGCGGTAGTAGTATTTATATCGTCATTAGCACAGTCTAGATAAGCATTATTTTCTTCAAGAAATTTCATTATATCTTCCATATCATAAACACTTCTTGTTAGTCTATCTAACTTTAATACAACAATAGTATTACATCTCTTTGCTTTTATATCTTCTTTTAGTTCTTCAAAAGCTGGTCTATGATTACCAGTTTTAGCACTTATTCCAGCATCCTTATATATCTTATATATTTGATAACCTTTGAATTCACACATAGTACGAATTCTTTTTTCTTGCTCTGGCAAACTAAATCCTTCACGAGCTTGATCTTCAGTACTAACTCTTATATATATTCCAGCAATTTTCTTTTCTTCACTCATAACAATCTTCCTTTCTTATTCTTATCTTCATCAAAAAAAGAGGCGACAAAGACTATGAAATTATGTCTTTGACACCTCTTAAACTTATTTCTATATAATACTTATTTAAACTTCGCTTCATATATCCCCCAAAATATAAAAATCGTTTTTCTTGGTTATTTATTATATATAGTTTTATTGAAAAGTCAAGACATAAGCCCATTTAAAGCCAAATTAGGCTTGTTTTCTGGAAGTTGGTATCATTATAGTTAACATTAGTTTAATGCTTTTAGAAAGGCCTCTAAATCCTTTAATTCAATTTTATTTGATAAATTACCAATATATAAAGTCTTAGAATAATTAAATGCTAGAAAAGTTATTCCTTTAATAATTATTCTATGTGGTTCAATATAAGATAAGTTTGTTCTATCTATATTTCTAATAGCACCATTTATTATAGTTGGAGTGATATTAGAAAATTCACATATAAACTCTATCTTCTTTTTTAGTTCTTTATCAAATTCTAGTCCTTTAGTTACTATTTTAATCATATAAATCTGTCCTTTCTTTACTTAACAACAAAAAATACCAACTTCTTTTAGAAATTGATATTCATATATTAAGTCCAAATCATCAAAAAGTTCGGACAGATTTCCCATTGGAGCAGGTGATGAGAATCGAACTCACGCAGTCAGCTTGGAAGGCTGAGGTTCTACCATTAAACTACACCTGCATCAGTAGGCATAATTAATGATACTATACTTTTCTTTGTTTGTCAACTGTCTTTCGAGCGTTTTTTGTTAAAATTTACATTTTTATCGGTGTTTGTAAGTAAATATACTATTACTATATTGAAATATTTTAAAATAATGTTATAATTAAGTTACATCTTATAAAGAGTGATGGAGGGACTAGCCCTATGAAGTCACACCAACCTATTAGATTAGGTGGTAATGCTAGATCTATAAGGTAACTTTTTTCTGCTCAAGAGTTATCTTGGGTATTTTTTATTATAAGATGTAGGAAGGAGTATATTTATGTAGATAGTTTCTTATTACTTATAATGAAAAGGAAAGGAGTTAAAAATGAAATTATATAGTAATGAAATTGTTTTTAGGGGTCATCCTGATAAGGTATGTGATCAGATTAGTGATGCCTTATTAGATGTATATTTGAAAGGTGATAAAAATAGTAGGTGTGGTATAGAAGTAGCAGGGGGTAAAGGTAAGATATTTATAACTGGAGAAGTTACTAGTAGTATTATGGTTGATACTGAAAGTATAGTCAAAAGAGTTCTTTCTGATATTGGATATAGTACTGATTATGAAATAATTGATAATATTGGTAAACAAAGCTCTGATATTGCTCTTGGTACTAATATGAAAGTAGGAGGGGCTGGAGATAATGGTATGATGTTTGGATATGCCTGCAGGGATACTAAAGAATTACTTCCTACTGCTATGGTGATATTACAAAAACTTAGTATGTGGTATGATGAACTTAGAAAGAAAGATAAGAGATTTTTACCTGATGGTAAAGCACAAATTACTGGGTTATATGATAACTATAATAAACTAATTAAAATTAAGACTTTTACGGTTTGCTATCAAAATAGGGAGGATGATAGAGAAAAGACTGATAAGATTATTATGGATAAGTGTAGGTCTATTTGTGGTGAATATGGAATAAATATAGAAAAATTTTTAATTAATCCGACTGGTAGATTTTATATTGGTGGATTTGAAGGGGATGCTGGTCTTACTGGTAGAAAGATAGTAGTGGATAGTTATCAGTCTTTTGCTCCTGTTGGAGGAGGTGCTTTTTCAGGAAAGGATCCGTCTAAAGTAGATAGAAGTGGTGCTTATAAAGCTAGAGAGATTGCTAAAAGAATTCTTTTATCTAATGATAATTATAAATGGTGCCAGGTACAAATTTCTTATGCTATTGGTAAAGAAAAACCTCTTGCTATTTATATTGAAACGGATAGGGGTAGTATTAAAGTAGATGATAGTTTGTATGAAGAATGTAAGCCTAGAATTATTATTAATGATTTAAAATTACTAGATGTCTGCTATGAAGAAAAAGCTAGATTTGGTCATTTTAGAGATTAAAAAATATACCTAACTTTGATTAGGTATATTTTTAATCACTAACATCGATATCCATGGTAATTATTATTTTATAGTCTAGATATTTTTCTTGTACTTTGTCATATATTTCTTTATATGTTTCAATTCTATTTTTATCTTCAAAATCTAGAATGATATCAAAACTTATTGTTTTTTCTTTTTTATCTAGATAGAAACCGTGTAATTGTAAGACACTTTTATATGAAGATACTATTTTATTTATTTCTTTTCTAATTTCTACTACTTCTTTATCTTTGGTATTAATCGAATATATTCCAACAGCGGATAATAATACATTATGTTCTTTATATACTTTGGTTGTTATTTCTCTTGTTAGTTTATCTATTTCTGATGCAGGAAGAGAGTCTTCTACTTCAATATGAATAGAACCGATATATGTTTCTGGTCCATAATTATTTAGTGTTAAATCAAATGCACCATTTACTTTAGGAGTATCTGCGACTGTTTTCTTTATGGATGTTGCAAGAGATGATTCTACTCTTTCTCCAAGTATTTGACTTAGAGTCGATTTAATCATTTCTATTCCGGATTTAATAATTATTATTGCTATTATAATACCTAGATATGCTTCTAGACTTATATGAAGTGTTAAATATACAATAGCGGCTATTAGAGTTGATACTGATATTATGGAGTCCATTAAGGCATCTTGCCCAGAATTAGTAAGGGAATCAGATTTTACCTTTTTACCTATTTTTTTGAAGTATAATCCTAGTACTATTTTTGTAATTATTGCTACGACTAATATTATGATTGTTACTTTACTATAGTTGGGTAATTCCGGATTTATTATCTTTTTAGTGGATTCGATAAACGATGTTAATCCTGCATATAGTATTATTATTGATATTATTAATGAACTTAAGTATTCTATTCTTCCGTGACCAAAAGGATGCTTTTTATCTGGGGCTCTTCCTGCTAGTTTAGTTCCTATGATAGTTATTATTGATGATAGAGCATCGCTTAAATTATTTACGGCATCTAAGACAATAGCTATTGATGAAGATAATAATCCTATACCTGCTTTAAATCCAGATAATAAGAAGTTGGTAATAATGCCTATAATGCTTGTCTTTATTATTGCCTGCTTTCTATTTATTTTTTTTGACATATTAATTCTCCTTTTTTATTTTTCTTCGTAGTTTTATTATAGCATATATGTTGATAAGTGCAAGTATTGAAATAAAAATATCGGTAAATTTCCACATAACTGTTGATGAAAAGATTGAACCTATTAATATAATAATGCAGGTAAATATTTTTAATAATGTTATGGATAATTTATTGTCTTTTTTGGAAAAATATTTTAAACTTGATTCTCCATAATAGTAGCCTGATAATATTGTTGAAAAGGCAAATAGAAGTATCAGTATTATTAGTAATATATTTCCTCCATTTCCTAGATGATATTTGAAAGCTTCTGTAGCTATTTCTATTCCATTTGGATCACTTATATCTAGTATCTTATAATTTGATGTTAATACGATAATAGATGTTGATGTACATATTAAAAATGATGTTATATATATTCCTAGCATTTGGATGTAACCAGCGGATGTTGCATTGTTTGTTTCTCCAGAGCAGGCTGCGATACTTCCGGTTCCAATACCTGCCTCATTTGAGAATATTCCTCTTTGTACTCCCATCAACATGATTGGTAGGAAACTTCCGGTAAATGATTTTATATTAAAGGCATTGTTTATGATTGCTCTTATAATGATTGGTATAATACTTATATTTGTTATAATTATATATACTGCTAGTGATAAATAGATTAATGACATAATTGGTACTATTTTACTCGTGGCTCTACTTATTTCTTTTATTCCGCCAAATATAGTTATAAATGTTATTATACTGGCAATTATTCCTATTACTATGGGATTTACATTACTTATACTTGTTATTCCTTTGGTTATTGTATTAGATTGAATACTTATAAATCCTATTATGTAACATATTATAATTATTGTGGAATAAACACTACCTAGATATTTTTTATTTAATCCTTTTTTTATGTAATATGATGGTCCTCCAATGTAATTATTGTTATTATCTTTTTCTTTATATTTAATACCTAGATATGTTTCGCAGTAGGATAGGGGGGCTGATAATAGCGATATAAACCATATCCAAAAGATTGTTCCGGGACCATTTAAATATATTGCTAGAGCAATACCTGATATTGATCCTACGCCAATACGTCCTGCGAGAGTCAGCATTAGTGTTTTAAATGAATTTAATCCAGTAGTTGTCTTTTCTTTTTTAAATAATTTTTTAATCATTCTAATGATATTAAATTGTATTCCTTTTAGTTTGATAGTAAAGTAAATTCCCATATATATCATTAACATTGACGTTAATATCCATAGTTTATTGTTTATTATACTTAATATTTTTATTAATATATCCATTTATCCTCCATTATATTAAATAATATGATATGTGTTTTATATTTTTTCTTTTTTAGTAAATAATAATTATGGTGATATCGTGAAAATAAGAATGGGTTATGCCTGTATTTGTAATGCTTTGGATAGTACTAGTTCTAGTAACTATACTTATACAGAGTATTTGAAAAATAATGATTTAGATAAACTTAATAAAGTAATTATTTCTAATTTAGAAGCTTTGGAAGAAATAGTAAATTATAATATTAAAAATAATATTCACTTTTATAGAATTTCTTCAAAGATTATTCCCCTTGCCACGAAGGATGATGTTGCTTTTGATTACATAGAAAGGTATAGAGATTACTATGATTGTATTGGTAAGAAGATAAAAAGTAGTAATATGAGAGTTGATTTTCATCCGGATCAGTTTGCAGTTCTTAATAGTATTAAAGATGAAGTAGTAGATAATACTATAAAGATATTAGATTATCATTATAAATTACTTGATGCTTTGGGTATTGAAGAAAAGGTTTTAGTGCTTCATGTTGGTGGGAATACATTTGGTAAAGATAATTCGATTAGAAGATTTATTAATAGTTTTAATAAATTACCTACTTATTTAAAAAAAACAATTGTTATTGAAAATGATGATAAGGTATTTAATGTTGACGATTGTATTAAGATAAGTAGGGAAATTCGTACTCCAATCGTTCTTGATTATCATCATCATAATTGTAATAAGAGTGATTTTAATATGAAGGAAGTAATAGATAGTTGGGGAGGTAGAATCCCTAAAATGCATTTTAGTTCTCCTAAAAATAAAAAAGATTTTAGGAGTCATTCCGAATATATTAATAGTGACGATTTTATTTCTTTTATAGATAATTTGAAAAAATATGATAGGGATGTTGATATTATGATAGAAGCAAAGGCAAAAGATGATGCTTTATTTAGGCTGATTAGAGAGTTTAAATATAAAACGGATTATAAATTTATTGATGATACTTCATTTGAGGTTTAAAAAATATTATTTTTGGTATTACATTTGTTTTGAAAAAAATGTTATAATCGTATTAGAAATGAGTGATAATTATGTTTGATATTGGAGATTTTGTTGTTTATAAAAAGGATGTTTGTAAGATCATTGGCATAAAAGAAAAATATTATAAGGGTATTGATTATTTTTCATTAGAACCAGTATTTGATAATACTTTAAAAATAGATGTTCCTAAGAATAGTAATCTTTTTAGAAGGATTTTATCTAAAAAAGAAGTAGAAGAAATTATTAATAGAATTCCTCTTATTAGTTATATTGATATGAATGATAAAATGCTAGAAAATGAATATAAGAGATTATTACATGAAGGTGGATATGATGGACTTATAAAAATAATTAAAACTACGTATTTAAGGAATAATGATCGAATTAATAGTAAGAAGAAGATTAGCGAAAAGGACGAAACTTATTTTAATTTAGCCGAAAAGTATTTATATAATGAGTTTGCTGTATCGTTAGGAATAAGTTCAAAAGAGGCTAAAGAATATGTTATAAATAAAGTTAATGAGCTTAGTAAGGTTTAATAAAATGTAACCTATTTGGTTACATTTTTGCTATTTTATTAGATTTATTAATTCTAGTATTACACCGGTAAATACTCCGATTAAGTATAATAAAGATAAAATAAAGATGTTTTCTTTAATATTTTTATTTGATTTAAATAATACCAATAGAGCGGAACCACTACTTGAAAGTAAACCTGATAAGAGTGCCGATAAAGAGATAGCATTATTTAAATATAGTTCGGTTAAGATAACACTTGCTCCACAGTTTGGTATTAATCCTATAAGGCATGTTATAAATGAACCAAAGATATTATCTTTGAGTAATATTTTAGACAGAAAGTCTTCTCCAACATAGTGGAATAATGTATTTAGCATAAATGTTGTTATAAGAATAAATAATGCTATTTTTAATGTGTGCTTGAATGAGGAAAATAAAATATGTTCTTCACAATGACAATGTTCTTTATCACATATTTCATAGTTTTCTTTATCTTTATTTTTAAATACTTTATTAAATAATATATCTATTAATATTCCATATATTATTCCTAATAATACTTTTATTAATATTATTTTAGCTATTAAATTAAAAGGAGCTTTTTCTGATATTAATATTGGTAACATTTCATCACTAGTAGATAGATATATTGATATTAATGTACCAAGCGTTATTATTCTAGTTACATATAAGTTAGTGGCCATTACAGAAAATCCACATTGTGGAAGTGCGCCTAGTAGTGAACCTAATACTGGCCCGTATTTCTTTGACTTAGTTATTACTTTTTTATTTTTATTAGATATTTTATGTTCTATATATTCTATTAATAGAAATGCTATAAATAGAAATGGTAATAATTTAATAGTATCTAACAGTGTATCAAATATAATATCTTTCATAGTATTCCTCCATCAGATAGATTATATCATTATTTTCTATTTTCTACAACTTTGTATTCGATTTCTTTCTTGACTTTTACTTTTGATAATTTTTTTTCTTTATGTGCATTATCTCTTAAATAATTTGATAGCGCATTTATGCATATTCTTTGTATTATTAAATCAATGGTTGCATTTATTTCTTGTTCTTTTAATGATTCTTTAATTATCTTTGCTATTTTTTCTTTTCTTTTAAGTGTTTGGTTTATACATTTTTTTGTACATTCTATTAAATATGAAAAATAATCATTATAATCATAAAAAATACCTTTTTTATTTGCAAATTCATTGAATATCATTTCGGCATATTGCGATATTTCTTCATGATAGTTTGATTCTTTTTCTATAGTATGGTTTTGTTCTTCTTCTAAACTATAATAGGATAAAGAACCTGGTAAATAGAATTTTATTGTTGCACTTGTATAAGTATCTATTGCATCTAGATTAAATAATAAAAGCGTATTTACATCCCATTTGTTAAATATTATAGTATCTCTACTATATTCAAATCTTTTATAATTGACATATATTCCATCATAGTCTTTGCTTAATAATTCATAATTTATTGATAATTCTTTACTTGTTTGTTCTTTATAGAAATTTAATATATGATGATATGATGGGTATTCTTCAATTATTTCTTTTAATCTTTCATAATTGTCTATAGTTAGTATTTTTGTATCATCTTTTAATGTAAAAATAGATGCACTATTTAAGTTTTTTTCTGGATAGTCACTTTTATTATCTATTAGATAATCAAACCAAGGACTTATATTATATTCATCATATGGTGATGACCAAAATCCTCCTGTTGGAAGAAAATAATAATTATTTAATGGTCGTAATACATTTCTAAATAATTCTTTTGTAATAGTTTTCGTTCCTATTGTAATATATTTCTGATTATTCATTATTTCTCCTTTTTAGTGGTTTATATGATATATTATTTTTTAAAAGAAGTCAAATAATTAATTGTCTTTTAGATAATAAAATGGTATGATATTGGTGTGATGTGATGTGGATGAAAATAGCAAAAGAAATATTATAATTGTTATGCTAGGTATTATTTTATTAATACTATTATTTATTACATATTTACTAATTAAAGATAATTATAGAAAAAATAGCATAGATAATTATGATGTGTTGGAAATGGTAGAAACTAAAAAAGAAAGTAAAAATAAAGATAGAATAGATGATAATGTAATAGTAGAATCAGTAGAAAATAATATTGATGTTAATACTAAACAAAAAGGTAATATTGAGGTAACTAAAAGTATAAATAGTAATAATGATGAAGAAGATGTTGTTGCTTATTTTGAAAGTAATGTGAAAATAATTAATAATAGTGAATTTAAAGATAAATTAAAAGAATATTTTGTAGAGATAGTAGATTTTATATTTTATGGTACAGAAATTAATGGACATAGATTTGATGAACTTACTAACACTGGTAAACTTAAAATTATTAGTGCTGCTTTAAAGATTGATAGTTATATTGAAGAGAAATCTCCTGGATATAAAGATACTATTGCGGGTACTTCTAGTAGGGTGTATACTAACGTTAAAGAAAAACTTACTATTTTATTTTTAGATATATCTAGTAATATATGTAAATATAAGGAAAACGATTGCAATAATGCTAAAGAATTGTTTGGTGAAATTAAGAGTACTTGTAAGATTGGCTGGTCAGTTATTAAAGATTTGTTAAAAAATGGTGGTAATAAGTTAAAGGATTGGTATGAAATTTATAGTGGAAAATAAGATATATTTATTAGTTATTATTATGGTATTGTGTACTGCTTGCTGTATCAAAACTCAGGATAAAGAGTTATATGATGACAAGAAAATTATAGATAGGATTATTTCTTATAATGAAGAATTAGATAAGGGCTTTTTAGAATATATTTATGATGAATATGGAAAAGAAAGTTTAATAAAAATAGAAGAGTCTTTAATAAATGATAGTTATAGTAATAATATTTGGCATGATGTTATAGGTAAATCTTATATAGTACTTAATGATTTATATAATGATAAATATAAGAAAATGAATAATGTTAAGATTATTGATACTAAAGATGGTGTTAATATATCTTTCGTAGGTGATATATCATTAGCGGATAATTTTGATATTATGCCTTATTATGATTCTAGGAGAGAAGGGGTATTTGGCATTTTATCAACAGAAGTTGTGGATAAAATGAAAAGTTCTGACATAATGATTGCTAATAATGAGTTTGCTGTTACTAATAGGGTTAATAAAATTAATAAATTATATAATTTTAAAGCAAATCCTGAGAGACTTGATATTTACAAAGAAATGGGTATTGATTTAGTTAGTACTTCTAATAATCATGTTTATGATTATGGAGAAGAAGGACTATTGGATACTATAAAGTATTTAGATGAGTATGATATACCTAATGTTGGAGCTGGAAAAAATATTGAAGAAGCTAAAGAAGCATATTATTTTATAGCAGGTGGATATAAATTTAGTTTTATTAGTGCAAGCAGGGCTGAAAAAAATATAGTTACTCCTAATGCTGAAGAAGATAAGCCTGGTATATTTTGGTGTTATGATCCTAGTTTATTAATAAAGACGATTAAAGAGGAAAAAGAAGTAAGTGATTTTGTTATTCTTTTAATTCATTGGGGGAGAGAAGATTCTCATGCATTAGAAGAAGTTCAAAGGGAAACCGGTAAATTATATATTGATGCAGGAGCAGATTTTATAATTGGCGCACATGCTCATGTATTGCAGGGATTTGAATTTTATAATAATAAGTTAATAGCATACAATCTAGGAGATTTTATTTTTAATAGAGAAACTAAAGATACTGGTATATTGTCTATTAATATTAATGATAAAAAAAATATAAAATATGAATTTATTCCATGTGAACAAGATAATTATAAGACTGTTATTTTATCTGGTGCTGAAAAGAATAGAGTACTTGATAATATGAGAAGTTATTCTATTAATACTATTCTTGATGATAATGGATTATTTTATAGTAATTAAATGGATTATAAATAATATTATTTAATATGTAAAAAAGTTCTTTACTTTATAAATAAAAATTGTTATAATACTAACTGAGCGAAGAGCTCCTTGCCTAGAATATAGGCCGTTAGACCAAAGGGAGGTGTAAGAATGAGAAACTATGAAATTATGTTTATAGTAAGACCAGATATGGATGAAGAGTCTGTTAAAAAGACTGTTAAATCTTTAGAAAAAATTCTTACTGATAAGAAGGCAAAAATTACTTTATCTAAAGAATTAGGTCAAAAAGAATTTGCTTATGAAATTAATAAGTTTAAATCTGGTTATTATTTTCTATATAACATTGAAGCTAAAGACGACAAAGCTGTTAATGAGTTTAGCAGAGTAGCAAGATTAGATGAAAATGTTGTTAGATATCTTGTATTAAACTTAGACAAATAAGGAGTTAATTATGAATAAAGCAATTTTAATTGGAAGATTAACAAAGGATCCTGAACTTAGAACTACTTCTTCTGGTAGAAATGTATGTCAATTTGCTGTGGCTGTAAATAGAACATATACTAGTGCTAATGGAGAGAGAGAAGCAGATTTTATTAACTGTGTTGTTTGGGATAAGCAAGCAGAGAATTTAGCTAAATACCAAAAGAAGGGTAACCAAATTGCGGTAGAAGGTAGAATTCAAACAAGAAATTATGATGATAAAGATGGTAAGAAAGTTTATGTAACTGAAATACTTGCAAGTAATATTAGCTTCTTAGATGCTAAGGGTACTAATGCAGGAGGTAATGCACTAAGTAATTTACCTGAACCACCAATGAGCGAAGAAAGAGATAATACTCCAGCAGAAACTGTATCAGTGGATACTGATCCGTTTGAGGCTTTTGGCGATTCTATTGAAATCAGTGATAATGATTTACCATTCTAATAAAGGAGGATATTTATGGCAGAATTTCGTAAGAAAAGAAAAAAAGTATGTCATATGTGTTTAGGAAAATCAGTTGATTACAAAGATGTTAATGTTATTACTAAATATATAAGCGAAAATGGTAAGATATTACCTAGAAGAGTAACTGGTACTTGTGCTAAACATCAAAGACATGTTGCTGAAGAAGTTAAAAAAGCAAGATTTATGGGATTTGTTCCATTTTGTAAATAATATAGTCTATATGGCTATATTTTTTCTTTTTATTTAATGACAAGATATGAAAAATATTGTATAATATTAGATGTAAAGGTGGGATGTTTTGTGAAGGTTATTTTTCTTAAAGATGTGAAGGGGCAAGGTAAGAAAAATGAGATTAAAGAAGTAAGCGATGGATATGCTACGAACTTTTTAATTAAGAATGGTTATGCAGTTAAATATACAAAGTCTAGTGGTGATAGGTTAGATAAGACTTTAGAAAATGATAGGATTAATGAAGAAAAGAATCTTAAAGTAGCTAATGATATAAAAAATAAATTAGAAAAAGAAAAAATTAGTTTTGAAGTTAAGACTGGTAAGGATAGTAGAGTATTTGGTTCTATTTCTAGTAAACAAATATATGAAAAACTAGTTGATTTGGGTTATGATATTGATAAGAAAAAGATTATGATTAAAGATAATATATCTAATCTTGGTATTACTTATGTTGATATTGAATTATATAAAAAGGTGGTAGCAAAGGTTAGCGTTGAACTTGTTAAGAAGTAGGTGAAATTATGAATAGGGAACTTCCTAAAAATATTGAAGCAGAGAAGTGTTTGATTGGATCAATGTTTTGGTCTAGAGAATCTCTTCAAAAAGGATGCGAAGAAGTTTTTAGTGATATGTTTTATTTGGAGAGTCATAAAAAGATATTTGATGCTGTTCAAAGTTTATATTTGAGTGATACTCCTGTTGATATTACTTCTCTTACTACTTATTTAATTAATGTAGAAAAGATTAATGAAGTGGGAGGAGTGGAATATTTAAATGAAGTTGTTAATAGTGTGGCTACGGGTGCTAATATAGAGTATTATATTGATTTGGTTAGTCAGAAATATACTCTTCGTAAGATGATTGAAGTGGCTACGGGTATTGTGGCAAAGGCTAGCAAGGCAGACTCTGATGCTGCACAAACTATTGATGAAGCTGAAAAAGAGATACTTAATATTTCTAAATATAGAAGAGTTAGTGAATTTAGAAAAGTACAGGATGTGCTTAGTAAAGCACAAAATGATTTAGAGATTTTAGCTAAAAATGGTGGTAAAATTAATGGACTTACTACTGGATTTGGAGAACTCGACAATTTAACGGAAGGATTTAAACCAACACAGCTTGTAATATTGGCTGCTAGACCTGCTGTTGGTAAAACTGCATTCGCTCTTAATTTAGCTTTGGCAGCAGCTAAGAGTACTAAGAAGAATATTGCTATTTTTTCATTAGAAATGCCTGCTGAACAACTTATTATGAGAATGATTAGTTCTTTAGGGCAAATTGATAATAAGAAACTTTCTACTGGTAAGTTAGAAAATGAGGATTGGAGAAGATTTAATGAAGCTATTAGTATACTAGCGGATACGAATATCTTTTTTCATGATGCAGGTGGTGTAACGCCATCAGAAATTAAAGCTAAATGTCGAAGACTTGCTACTCAAGGTGAAGGTTTAGGACTTGTTGTAATTGACTATTTGCAGCTTATTGATTCATCTGCTAGATATGCTGGGTCTAGACAGCAAGAGGTATCTGAAATATCTAGAGCACTAAAGACAATGGCTTTAGAGTTAGAGGTACCTGTTATTGCATTGTCTCAGTTATCGAGGAGCGTGGAAAAAAGAGAAGATAAAAAACCAGTGCTTAGTGATTTGAGGGAATCTGGATCTATTGAGCAGGATGCTGATATAGTAGCTGCCCTTCATGCACCTGAGGTTGAAGTTCCGGTAGGAGATTCAGTGCCTAATCCAATTCAACTTATTATTTTAAAGCACAGAAATGGTCCTACTGGTACAATAGATTTATTGTTTAAGAAAAAGACTTCAACGTTTTTATCAATAAAGAGGGAGAGTGAAAGTAGTGCAAAATAATAATAGTAAATGGGGATTTGGTATTATTGTTTTAACTATTTTAATTAGTTTATGTATATTTTTATTTACTTTTATGAGAGATATTAATAGAGAACCTAGTACTGTTTATACGGTATATTTGGATGGTAAAACAATTGGTAATCTTGCTTCTAGAAAAGATTTTGAAGATTTTATTAATGACAAAGAGGATGAACTTAAAAAGAAGTATGGTGTTGATACTATTTATGCTCCTGATGGTGTTGAAATTAAAAAGAATTTTACCTACGATAATGTTATAAGTACAAATGAACAAATATATAATCGAGTTATTAGTAATAAGAAATTTACTGTTAAGGGATACCAAATTAATATTGATAATTCTGAAATAGAAGATTTTGAAAAAAAGACAATATATGTTTTATCAAAGGATATATTTGATAAAGCGGTTGTTGATACGATAAAGGCTTTTATTGATGAAGAATCTTATACAAAGTTTATTAATGGCACTCAAGAGGAAATTAAAGAACTTGGTAGCTTAATTGAAAATATTGATTTGCAAGAGAATGTTACATATAAAGAGGTATTAATACCTACAGATAAAAATATATTTACGGATGTGGAAACTTTAAGTAAATATTTGTTGTATGGTACTCTAGAAGAGCAGGAAACTTATATTGTGACTGCTGATGATACTATTGAATCTATTGCCAGTGATCATAAACTTAATGTACAAGAGTTTTTAATTGCCAATCCACAATTTACTAGTGAGAATAATTTGCTTTATGAATCGCAAGTTGTTTATGTTGGACTTATTAAACCGATTATTTCTGTAGTAGTCGATATTCATAGCGTTAGTGATGAAGAAAGACCGTTTGATACAGAAACAGAATATGATTCTACCCAGTATATTGGATATACAGCTGTTATTCGTGAAGGAGAGAATGGCTTGGATAGGGTTACAAGGAAGAGCCAATACATTAATGGTCAACTCGTTTCTGGTGTTGTTGATTCTACTACTAATTTGAAACCTGCTGTTAATAAAATTATTGTTAAAGGTGATAAGTATGCACCTAATGTTGCTGATTTGAGTTATTGGCAGTGGCCTACCGATAGACCATATACTATTACATCTTATTTTGAATATCGTTGGGGGTCATTCCATCAGGGAATTGATATTTATGTTGGATATGGTTCACCTATATATGCTGCTAATAATGGCGTAGTTCAAGCTGTTGGAACTGGTTGTACTCCTGGATACTTGGGATGTAATGGAAGACAAGGAAATTATGTTCTTATAAATCATAATGCTGGTGGATATTATACTGTTTATATGCATATGAAAGATATTTATGTAAGTCAAGGACAGACAGTTGCGCGTGGTCAAAAGATAGGCGCTATGGGTAACACTGGTGAAGTATATCCTGTTCCTAGTTCATATAATCCTTATGGTGGTACACACTTACATTTTGGTGTAAGAGTAGGTGGACCATACGGTGGGCATATTAACCCTCTAAGATTATTTTAATGAAAGTTAGTGTATTGTCCTCTGGTAGTAAGGGTAATACTACTTATATTGAAACAGATAATGCTAGAATATTAATTGATATTGGGAATACTTCAAAGTATGTAAAGGAGAAACTAGAGGGTTTTGGAGTAGACCCAAAAACACTTGATGCTATATTAATTACTCATACTCATGTTGATCATATAAAAGGATTAAAGGCATTTGAAAAAAAATATTGTATTCCTGTATACATTAGCAAGGTTATGCATAAGTCTATAGATTTTGTGGATAATTATATATATATAGATAAAAGTGAATTTGATATTAAAGATATTCATATTGATGTTATTAAGACATCACATGATACTCCTGATTCCAGAGGTTATATTATATCAAATAATAATAAATCGATTGTATATATTACTGATACTGGATATATCAATGAAAAATATTTTGATTTATTAAGCAATAGAAATATATATATAATGGAATCTAATCATGATATTGAGATGCTTACTAATGGGAGATATCCATTTAATCTAAGACAAAGAATTCTATCTGATAAGGGACACTTGTCTAATTGTGATTCTTCTAAGTATTTAAGTACATTTATAGGAAACAAAACAAAATATATATTTCTTGCTCACTTATCTGAAGAAAACAATACAGAAGAACTTGCTTACGAGACATTAATTAATAAACTAAAAGAGGACAAAAAAATGGTAAACAATATTATTATTACTAAGCAAGATAAGGAAACGGAATTGATAGTTATATGATAAAAATTATATGTCCTGGTAAAATTAAGGAGCAATATTTAAGGGATGCAATTAATGATTATGCGAAAAGAATTTCTAAATATCATAAGATAGAGATAATTGAATTAGAAGATTCTAGTGTAGACGAAGAGGGTGAAAGGATACTAAAACAGATTGATAATAAGGATTATGTTATTACTTTAGAAATTAATGGGAATAAAATTACTTCAGAAGAATTTGCAGATAAAATTGATAAAATTTTTATTACTAATTCTAAAATATGTTTTGTAATAGGTGGTTCTTATGGATTGTCTAGAGAGGTAAAAGAAAGAAGCAATTATAGTTTATCTTTTTCTAGTCTTACTTTTCCTCATCAATTATTCAGGGTAATATTATTAGAACAAATATATCGAGCATTTAAAATATTAAATAATGAAACTTATCATAAGTAGTTAAGGAGGAATTATGTTTTGTCATAATTGTGGTAATAAATTAGAAGAAAATACTATTGTATGTACTAAGTGCGGAGCAGTAGTTGGGAGAAGTAATTATAAAGAGAATATTAAGAAAAAAGGTAGTAATATTAAAGGCAGCATTTGCTTTGTTTTTGGCATTGTTTCTGTATTATTGTGTTTTTCTTTTATGTTAAAGGATATAAGTTCAGTTGGAATGTATACCAAAATTATCGATAGGTTATACTATGGTTTTGACTTGGTTTTGGCACCGCTACTTTTGTCTTTTGTTACTTTAATTATTTCTTATAGTGGAAAAGATAATGACAAAGCTCTAAATAAAACTGGTTTATTTTTATCGATTGTTTCATTATTTATGATTATTATTGAGATTGTGATAGTGATTATTTATTAATATGAGAGATTTCGATTATAAGAAAAGTTTAGGACAGAACTTTTTAAAAGATAATAATATTATTAAAAAAATAGTGTGTACTCCCGACAAAAAAAATAAAAATTTAGTTATTGAGATAGGGCCAGGTGCAGGGGCCTTATCAATAGAATTAGTTAAAAATTATGATAGAGTTATAATGTATGAAATTGATATTAGACTTAAAAGCATATTAGAAGAAAAATTATCTGATTATGAAAACTATGAAATTATATTTGATGATTTTCTGAATAGAGATGTATTAAAAGATATAGAAAAATATGAATATGATAATTTATATATTGTGGCTAACCTTCCTTATTATGTGACTACTCCTATTATAATGAAGATTATTAAAGATAATTTACCTATTAATGAAATGGTAATTATGATTCAAAAGGAAGTGGCGGATAGATTTAGTAGTACTCCTGGTAGTAAAGAATATGGTCAAATAACAGTATTCTTACAATATTTCTTTGAAATAACTAAGGTATGTAATGTAAGTAAGAATTCTTTTATTCCTAAACCAAAAGTAGATTCTTCTGTTATTAGAATGAAAAAAAGAGATGAATTATTATATTTAAAAGATTTTAATTACTTTGAAAAATTAGTTAGAGATAGTTTTAGATTTAAAAGAAAGACAATTAAGAATAATTTAAATGATTATGATTTGAATATTATTAATAGTGTATTATCTAAGTATGGATATAGTATAAATTCTAGAAGCGAAGAGCTGTCTTATAACATATTTGTTGATATATCTAATGAACTATGTAGTAAGTAGTTCTTTTTTTCATATTATATAATTTACAATCATATTATTTTATGGGTGATTATATGTTTGAGGTAGGAGATTTAGTTACGAGAAAGAGTTATAATAATGATATTGTATTTAAAATTATAGGAATAGAGGAAAATAATTTTTTATTAACTGGAGCAACAATAAGATTATCTGCTGATGCTCCAATAGAGGATTTAAAACATTATAATAATGATAAAGTAGATGATTTTTTTCCTGAAATAGAAGAATATAGAAAGTTAGAGAGGGATTCCTATTTCTATCTTCCCGGAAAAGTAGTGCATGTTGATATGGATGAAATATTTTTAGAGAGATGCATGAAGTTTTATAAAAAGAATAAACTTAAAGCATATGGAATTCTTTCTAGTGAGAATAGTCTTACTAATGATGTTATTGAAAGTATAAAGAAATATAATCCTGATATTCTTGTTATTACTGGTCATGATTCTTTTAATAGAAAAAGAAAAGATGATGGTAAGTATAAAAATACTAGCAGATTTATTGATGCTGTTAAGTTGGCGAGAAGGCATGAAAGTAGTCATGAAAAACTAATTATAATCGCTGGTGCATGTCAATCTAATTATGAGGAACTTATTAAAGCGGGAGCTAATTTTGCCTCTAGTCCTAAAAGAATTAATATACATGCTTTAGATCCTGCAATAGTAGCTACTTGCATAGCTTTTTCAGATAAAAATAATAATATTGATTTAATAAAAATATTAGATAAAACTAAATATGGTAGTGATGGAATAGGAGGGATTATTACTAAGGGTACAATGTATGTAGGGTATCCTAGATGATTATGACTATAGATAAAATTAAAAGTGATATTGATAGTAATTTAGGCGGTAATGTTAAGATTGTATATAATGGTAGTAGAAATAGAAGAGAAGAATATAGAGGAGTAATTACTGAAACTTATAATTTTATTTTTATTATTAAGACTAAGGAGGAGGAAAAAAAGAGTTTTAGTTATCGTGACGTTCTTACGAATACTATAGAGTTGTTTTTTGACTAAAAAGTGTAAAATTTTAGTAAAATGCTTGCTTTTATTATTTAAATATTATACAATGATTTTAGGAAGATAATTTCTAGGAGGAGTTGATACACATGAAGATTACGTCAGTTACAGTTCGTAAAATTGACAAAGAAAATTCAAGAATGAAAGGAATTGCATCAGTACTTATCGATGATTGCTTCGCAGTACATGATATTAGAATTATCGAAGGTGATAATGGTTTGTTTATAGCTATGCCTAGTAAACCTACTGCTACTGGTGGTCATAGAGATACAGCACATCCTATTGACAAAGATACAAGAAAAATGTTCGAGGATGCTATCTTTGAAGAATATAATAAAGCTGAATAACTATTAGGAAACTAATAGTTTTTTTCATATTCTATTGCTAATATGCATACTATTACTAGGAGGCAATTATGGACAAGGTAAAGGATATGGAAAGTGGTTTTAATCATGGACTTAGTGTTTCAGAAAGAAAAAACATTGTATTAACTGGTGTAAAGAAGATAGAGAGTTTTGATAATCAAGAATTTTTAATGGAAACGACTTTGGGTTTTTTAGTTATTAAAGGTAGTGATTTAGAGATTATTAAGTTAGATACTTATCAGGGTAATGTTTCGATAAAGGGTAAAGTAGATAGTTTGATGTATTTAGATAGTGCTAGTGGTAAAAAGAATAAAGAGGATTCTTTACTAAATAAACTATTTAAATGATACTTAAAATTCAAATTCTATCCCTTTTATTTTCCTTTGGATATGGTAATATAGTATTTTGGCTATTAGAAATTAACTATAAATTAATATATGAAGGGAAATTGGTTTATCGAATTATTACTTCCTTTTTGTTTGTAATGTTTATATCACTACTTTATTTTGTGGGATTATTAAAGATTAATAATGGAATATTACATTTATATTTTTTTATTGTTGTCTTGACAGGTTATATGTTATCTTTTGTCATATACAGGAAAATTAATTGTAAAAAAAAATAGCCTATGCTATAATGTAAGTGTAGGAAGGTGAAAATATGGCTAAGAAAAGAAGCAAGAAAGTCAAAATTAGAATGTTTTTTCTTATTGCTTTGTTTACTTCTATTATTGGTTATCTTAGTTATAATTTCTTTTCTAATATTAGTAAAATAATGGAAATAAAAAGAGAAAAGAGTGAACTTAATGTTAAGCTTGCTGATTTAAAAGATGAAGAGAATACTCTTAACACAGATATTAAGAAACTTAAAGATCCTGACTATGTTGCTAGATATGCAAGAGAAAAGTATATGTATTCTAAAGATGGAGAACTTATTATTAGAATACCTGATGATGATAATTAAAAGAAGATACTATTTGGTATCTTCTTTCTTTTTTCTTTCCTTCCTAGGTTTCTCTGAAACATCTTTTTTTTCTTCTTTGGAATTTTCTTCAATTATTTTGCCATTCTTATCTTCTTTAGGAAGATGCTTGTGTTCTACTAGATAATCGATCTCTTCTTTAGTGATGATTTCATCTTCTAATAGGGCATTTGCTATCAATGATAATAATTCTTTGTTTTCGATAATTATTTTTTTAGTTTTCTCATAGCAATCATTGATAATAGAACGCATTTCTTCATCTATTTCATGAGCTACAGTATCAGATATATTTCTATTTTTTGTATAATCTCTTCCTAAAAAGGTGTTTTCTGATGGCTCTTCAAGCATCATAGGACCTAGAGAACTCATACCATATTCGGTAACCATACTTCTGGCAATTTTTGTAGCTTTCTTAAAGTCGTCGTGTGCACCAGTGGTTATTTCACCAAAAGTTACTTCTTCTGCAACACGTCCTCCTAGTAAACCACAAATTGACTCTAGTAATTCTTTTTTTGTATAATTAAATGATTCTTCTTTTGGAGTCATCATTGTATAACCACCAGCATGTCCTCTTGGAATAATAGTGATTTTTTGTACTTCATTAGCTCCATCTAGTTTTAATCCCATTACTGCATGTCCTGCTTCGTGAAATGCTACTAGACGTTTTTCTTTATCGGTATATTTCTTAGTTACTTTAGCAGGTCCCATTAATACTCTGTCAGTTGCTTCATCAATATCTTCCATTGTTATTTCTTTCTTGTTTCTACGAACTGCAAGTAAGGCTGCTTCATTAAGTAAGTTTTCTAGATCTGCTCCGGAAAATCCTGGTGTCCTTTTAGCTAAATTTTCTAATGTCACCTCTTTAGCCAATACTTTGTTTTTTGCATGTACTTTTAATATTTCAATTCTAGCATTCTTGTCTGGTAGGCTTACTGTTACTTGTCTATCAAATCTACCTGGTCTTAATAATGCTGGGTCTAATACATCTGGTCTATTAGTAGCTGCTATTATAATGATTCCTTCATTAGCACCAAAACCATCCATCTCAGTAAGTAATTGGTTAAGAGTCTGTTCTCTTTCATCATGACCTCCTCCAAGACCTGTTCCTCTTTGTCTTCCAACTGCATCTATTTCATCAATAAATATTAGACATGGTGCATTCATTTTTGCTTGTTTAAACATGTCTCTTACTCTTGATGCTCCAATACCTACGAATAATTCGACAAAGTCAGAACCACTTATATAATAAAATGGTACTTTTGCTTCTCCTGCCACTGCACGAGCAAGTAATGTTTTACCTGTTCCCGGAGGACCTACTAATAGGACTCCTTTAGGTATTCTAGCTCCCATACTTGTAAATTTCTTTGGATTCTTTAAGAAATCAATTAATTCTTGTACTTCTTCTTTTTCTTCAGTAAGACCTGCTACATCTTTAAAGGTAGCTCTACTTTCTTCAACTAGTTTAGCTCTTGATTTTCCAAAATCCATTGATTTGGCTCCACCACCTATTTGTCTAGTGAATATCCAGATGGTTGCTCCGGCTAAAATAAGAATTGGTACCACATCTACTAGTACTGCTAACCAAGATGATGCTTCTGGATCGTTTTCAATAGTTAAATTAAAGTCACTAGTTGTTTCTTTAGCAGCAGTTATTTTTGATATAAATTCATCAGAAAATGGTAAATATAAAATAAATGTTTCATTATCTTTATAATCTTCTAGCTTTCCTTCTAATTTATATGTTTCTGTTCTTACTTTTGGTGTAATAACTAATTCTGTTATTTTTCCTCCATTTAAATCTTTTATAAAGTCATCATATGATAATTCATGAGTAGTATTATTAAATAAATTAAATGCTATTAAACATCCGATTACAAATACTAATAGAAATACATATGGTGTAATACTTTTTCTAATATCTTTTCTATTCATTATTTTCCTCTCTTTCTTCACACCTTATTATTATATCATAATTTTGATTATTTTCATTCAATTTTATGCAAAATTTACTTTTTTTAATACTTGGTATCCATAATACACTATCATTAGAGTCTACGAGTAATGGATAAGCATTTCTTTCCTTAAGAGGAATCTTTTTTTCAATAAAGATATCTTTTATTTTCTTTTTATTATTACTTCCTTTTAAGATAATATAATCTCCATCTTTTTTATTTCTAAAGTATAATGGTAATTTTATTTCTTTACTATTTAATCTACAGATATTATTATTATCT
>CAMUXV010000002.1 GCA_947164795.1 uncultured Caryophanales bacterium
GTGGAAGCAAAGTTAAAACGGGTAATATTGGAGATATCGTTGTTGCTACAGTTAAAAAAGCTACTCCTAATGGTACTATCGGTAAAGGAAAAGTTGTTAAAGCCGTTATCGTAAGAACAAAAAGAGGAGTTAGAAGAGACGATGGAAGTTATATTAGATTTGATGATAACGCATGTGTTATTATTAAAGATGATAAGAGTCCAGTAGGTACACGTATTTTAGGACCAGTAGCACGTGAACTTAGAGATAAAGAATTTACTAAGATTGTAAGTTTAGCTAAAGATGTGCTATAGGTCATAAGGAGGAAATATGAGAAAGCTAAAAACAGGTGACAAAGTCGTAGTTGTTTCTGGCTCAAATAAAGGTAAAGAAGGAAAAATACTAAAAGTATTAGAAGAAAAAGTACTTGTTGAAGGTATTAATATTGTTAAGAAACATTTAAAACCTAAAAAAAATAATGGAAATGGTGAAATTGTAGAAACTGAAGCACCTATTCATAAATCTAATGTAATGCTTTTAGATCCTAAGACTAAGAAACCTACGAAAGTAAAAATCGAAACTGATAATAAAGGAAAAAAAGTTAGAATATCAAAAAAATCTAATGAAAAAATAGATTAATTTGGAAGGAGGGCGTAGTTAAATGAACCGCCTAAGAGAAAAATATGTAAAAGAAGTTGTTCCAAGTTTAACAGAAAAATATAACTATAAGACACCTATGCTTGTTCCAAAACTAGAAAAAATAGTTGTTAATATGGGAGTTGGAGATGCTACTGTTAACTCTAAGAACTTAGAGAATGCTGTTAAAGAATTAGAAAAAATAACAGGATTAAAAGCAGTAGAGACAACTGCTAAAAAATCAATAGCTTCATTTAAAATAAGAGAAGGACACAAAATTGGTTGTAAAGTAACTTTAAGAGGAGAGAGAATGTATAACTTCTTAGATAAGTTAATCAGTATTTCACTTCCTCGCGTAAGAGACTTTAGAGGCCTATCTCCAAAAAGTTTTGATGGAAGAGGAAATTATACAATCGGTATTAAAGAACAAATAATTTTCCCTGAAATCAATTTTGATGAAGTTGAAAAAGTTAGAGGAATGGACGTAGTACTAGTAACTACTGCTAAAACTAACGAAGAAGCATTTGATTTATTAAAAGAACTTGGAGTTCCTTTTAGGAAATAAGGAGATAAAGAAAATGGCAAGAAAATCAATGATCGTAAAATCAGAAAGAGAACCTAAATTTAAGGTTAGAAAATACACTAGATGTCAAATCTGTGGTAGACCTCATGCAGTTCTTAAAAAATATGGAATTTGCCGTATTTGCTTTAGAGAACTTGCATATAAAGGTCAAATACCTGGTGTAAAAAAGTCAAGTTGGTAATTTAATATTTTGTATGGATTATAAGAAGAATAAAAAGTTGGAACTTTATTAATATGAAGGGAAAATGATTATGAATAAAAGTAAGTTAGATAAATTAAAAGATATTATTAAGTTAAGTGCATTTTTTAATGTAGTTGATCTTGCAAATATTTTGTCAGAATTGATGACTGAAAAAGAAAAAAAAGATTATGTTCCAATGATTTGTCATAAGAGCATTTATAGAGAATTTAAGACTTATGTTGTTGTAGCAGAAAAATATTTGAGTGATGAAGAAAAAATGTATGGTGATTTAGTACCAGAAACTTGGGTGCACAATATGTTTAATTCTGGTTCATATTTTGGTATTTATCATTCTGACATTGAGAATGAAGATGTTCAAAATAAAGATGTTACATATGGTCTTGGTAGTGAATCAATATTTATTCCTACTAGTCATGGTTACATAAACAAATTTATGGATTATTTGTTTGCACTACAACTTTCCAACAACGGAAAGCGTTTGACTTATGAAGAAATGCAAGTTGCATTAAATGATTTCTTAGAATTAGAAAAAGATAAACCAAAACAAAAGATTAAAAAGCCAAATAATAAATAATCGTAAGATAAGATAAAAGAAGGAGGGATTTAAGATGACAGATCCAATCGCAGATATGCTTACAAGAATACGTAATGCTAATCAAAATAGAGCAGCATCTGTTGAAGTTCCAGTATCTAATGTTAAATTAGAGATAGCTAGAATTTTAAAAGATGAAGGTTTTATTGAAAATTATGAAGTTACGGGTGAAGGCGTACAAAAGATGATGACATTAACACTTAAATATAAAAATAAAGAAAGAGTAATTACTGGACTTAAGAGAATTTCAAAACCAGGACTTAGAGTATATTCTAAAGCTGAAGAATTACCTACAGTACTTAATGGTTTAGGAATTGCTATTATATCTACATCTAAAGGAATTATGACTGATAAAGAAGCTAGAAATAATTCTTTAGGTGGAGAAGTAATTGCTTATGTATGGTAATAGAATATGAGTCGTATTGGTAAAAGAGAACTATCTATACCTGAAAATGTTAATGTTAATGTCGAAAATAATGTTGTAACTGTTAAAGGTCCTAAGGGAGAACTTACTTTAGAGACAGTTAAAAATATTAAAGTAACAGTAGAAAATAATACTGTTAAAGTAGAGCCTTTAAAAGAAGATAAATTTACTCATGCTATGCATGGAACTACTAATGCTAATATCAAAAATATGATTGATGGTGTTAGTAATGGTTATAAGAAGAGTTTAGAGATTGTTGGTGTAGGTTATAAGTTTAATGTTAGTGGTAACAAACTTACTGTATCAGCAGGATACTCTCACCCAGTTGTAATGGAAGTACCTAATGGTCTTACTGTTAAGGGTGTAAGTAATACCGAGATTGATATTGAAGGTATTAGCAAAGAATTAGTTGGTGAATTTGCCGCTAATGTACGTAAGGTAAGAGGACCTGAACCATATAAAGGTAAAGGTATTAAGTATAAAGACGAACATATTCGTCGTAAAGAAGGAAAGAAAGCTTCTAAATAATAAATAGGAGGAATTACTATGATTAAGAAAGTTTCAAGAAATGAAATGAGAAAAGTAAGACACGAGAGAATCAGAGAAAATCTTTCTGGAACAGCAGAAAGACCAAGACTTTGCGTGTTTAGATCAAATGCTAATATTGAAGCTCAAATAATCGATGATGTTAAAGGTGTTACTTTAGTTAGTGCTACTTCTTTAGATAAGGATTTAAAACTTAAAAATGGAAGTAACATTGAAGCTGCTAAAGTAGTTGGAGCAGAAATCGCTAAAAGAGCTAAAAAAGCAAAAATTACTACCGTTGTATTTGATAGAGGCGGATACCTTTATCATGGACGTGTTAAAGCTTTAGCAGAAGCTGCACGTGAAGGCGGATTAGAATTCTAGAAGGAGGATAACTTCATGAACGAAGAAATTAAGAATGAAGAAAAAGTTGTTAATACTGAAAAAGTAGAAAAAACTGAGAAGAAAGAATTAAAACCTCGTAAGTTCGATAATAAGAACAGAAAACCTAGAAACAATGGTGAAAGAAAAGTTTCAAAACCTAAATCTGATTTAGAAGATAAGGTTATTGAAATTAGAAGAGTAACTAAAGTTGTTAAAGGTGGTAGACAATTTAGATTTGCTGCTACTGTAGTAGTAGGAAATAAGAAAGGTCTAGTTGGTTTAGGAACTGGTAAAGCACATGAAATGCCAGATGCAGTTAAAAAGGCTACACAAGCAGCTACAAAGAATGTTGTTAAAATTGATTTAATTGATAACAGAACTATTTCACACGATATCACTGTTAAAGAAGGAGCAGTTAGAGTTATGCTTAAACCTGCTAAAGAAGGTACTGGAGTTAAAGCAGGAGGTCCTGTTAGGGATGTACTTGAATTAGCTGGCGTTAAAGATGTACTATCTAAGTCTTTAGGATCAAGTACTAAGATTAATGCTGCTAGAGCTACTCTAAGAGCATTAAAAGGTCAAAAGAGTCCTGAACATGTTGCATACTTAAGAGATAAGAAAGTAGAGGAATTAAGATAATGAAATTACATGAATTAGAAGCAGTATATGGCTCTACTAAAAATAGAAAAAGAGTAGGAAGAGGACAAGGTTCTGGTACTGGTAAAACAAGTGGTAAAGGTGAAAAAGGACAAAATGCTAGAAGTGGTGGAGGAGTAAGACCTGGTTTTGAAGGTGGACAACTTCCATTATTCAGAAGATTATCAAAGAGAGGATTTAATAACTATAACTTTAGAACAGTATATTCAACTGTAAATGTTGAAGACTTAAATAGATTTGAAGACGGTACTGTCGTAACAATTGAACTACTTAAAGAAGTAGGACTAATTAAGAAAGAATTAGATGGTGTTAAAGTAATGGGTAATGGTAAATTAGAAAAAAAACTTACTGTTAGAGCTAATGCTTTCACTAGAAGTGCTATAGAGAAAATTAATAATAATGGTGGAAAAACTGAGGTGATTTAGATGTTTAAAAATCTAAAACTTATCTTTAGTCCAAAGAATAAGGATATTAGAAAAAGAATTGGTTTTACCTTATTTGGATTATTAGTATTCGCTATAGGTACAACCATTCCTGTTCCAGGAACTAAGGGAGCTATCTCTAGTCTTGGATTATGGGAACTATATAATGCTATCGGAGGAGGAGCACTAAAGAACTTTTCAATATTTGCTCTAGGTGTTATGCCTTATATCTCCGCTAGTATCATTACTGGAATATTACAAATGGATATAATTCCTTACTTTACTGAACTTAAAGAGTCAGGTGAGCAAGGTAGACAAAAGATTAATCAAATAAATAGATATATAGGACTTGCAATAGCTTTTGTACAAGGTTTTGCTATGGCATTTACCTTTGTAAAAGGAGCAAGTACTATAGAGTACTTAAAGATAGCAGTAATATTAACTGCTGGTACAGCATTCCTATTATGGCTAGGAGATCAAATTACTCAGAAAGGTATTGGTAATGGTATTTCACTACTTATTATGGCAGGTATTATTTATACTGTACCTAAGATGTTTATTGATACCTTTACTACATTAGTACTAGATCATACTGGATCATTATTCGTAGGAATAATTGGTTATGTAATTTTCGTACTAGTATATCTATTAATAATTGTTGGAGTAGTATTTGAAGAATCTTCGGAAAGAAGAGTACCAATACAATACTCTAATAGAACTGCATCTGCTTATGGTGCTAAACAAAATTATATTCCATTTAAGTTAAATTCTGCTGGTGTAATGCCTGTTATCTTTGCATCAGTAATATTAACTATTCCAACATTTATTGCTGGCTTACTAGGAGAAGAATCAGGATTTTCTGTATTCGTATCTAAATATATAAATTATACAACTCCAACTGGTTTTGTATTATATATAATATTAATATTTGTATTTGGATTCTTCTATACAAATATGCAAATAAATCCAAAGGAACTAGCTAAGAACTTAAATAAAAGTGGTGGCTATATCCCAGGAGTAAGACCAGGAGTAGAAACAGAAAAGTATATAAAGAAAATATTAAATAGAATAACACTACTTGGATCAATATTTATAGCGGTAATTGCAGCTCTTCCAATAGTATTTAGTAGTTTTATAAATACCGGACTACCAGCATCTGCTAGTATTGGTGGTACTGGAGTACTAATCGTTGTAGGTGTTGCAATTGAAACTTGTAAGCAACTTGAAAGTAGTTTAATAAATAGAAACTATAAAGGAGCAAGATAATGAAGAATTTAATCTTTATCGCTCCTCCTGCTGCAGGAAAAGGAACTATCTCAGAGATGATTGAAAATAGATTTCATTTACCTCATATCTCTACTGGTGATTTACTAAGAGATGAGATAGCTCATATGACAAAGTTAGGTCTAGAGATAAAAGATACGATGGCAAGAGGAGAATTTGTGTCTGACGAGGTAATTACAAAATTATTAAAGAAGAGACTAAGTAGTAAAGATGTAAAAAAAGGTTATATCTTAGATGGATATCCTAGAAACATTAATCAAGCAAAAGAGTATGATAAATTGCTTGAAGAATTATCTTTTGATATGGGTAAAGTTATTTACCTAGTAATTGATAAAGAAACCGCTACTAAGAGAGCACTATCTAGAGTAGTATGTAAGAGTTGTGGTGCCAGTTATAACCTAAGTAATCCAGATTTATCTCCTGTTAGAGAAGGAATCTGTGATCATTGTAATAATGAACTTAGTGTAAGAAGCGATGACAACAAAGAGACATTTAAAACAAGATTTGATACTTATATGAAGGAAACTTATCCTCTAATAGAGTATTATAAAGAAAAGAATAATCTAATAGAAATAGATGCATCTAAGAGTCCAAATGAGATATTTGAAGAAATTAAGAAGGTAATTAAATAATGATAACTATTAAAAGTGATTATGAATTATCTTTAATGAGAATTGCAGGTAAGATAGTTTACGATACTCATCAGTACTTAAAACCTTTTATTAAAGAGGGTATAACTACTGGTGAGTTAGATAGACTAGCTCATGACTATATAATTAGTAGGGATGCTTATCCATCTTGCTTAAATTATGAAGGATTTCCTAAAAGTATATGTATTTCAGTAAATGAAGAAGTAGTTCATGGTATCCCAGGCAAAAGAAAACTTAAAAATGGAGATATCGTGACACTAGATATTTGTGCATGTTATAAAGGATATCATGGAGATTCAGCTTGGACTTATCCCGTAGGAGAAATCTCAGAAGATAAAAAATATCTTTTAGAACATACTGAAAAGGCATTATATGAAGGGTTATCTAAAATAAAAGATGGTGTAAGATTAGGAGACATTAGCTCTGCTATTGAAGAATATGCGTGTAAGCATAAACTAGGAGTAGTAAGAGAACTAACTGGTCATGGAATAGGAAGTAATCTGCATGAAGATCCTGATGTTCCGAACTTCGGAAAAAAAGGAACTGGTCCAGTACTTAAGAAAGGAATGACTATCGCAGTAGAACCTATGCTTAATCTAGGAACAAGAAAAATCTATATCTTAGATGATGACTGGACAATTATTACAGGTGATAATAAACCATCAGCCCACTTTGAACACACTGTAATAGTAACAGAAGATGGCTGTGAGATATTAACAGGAGATGATAATATTGAGTAAAGAAGATTTAATTGAAGTTGAAGGAAAAGTAATCGATAATTTACCTCAAGGAAAGTTCAAAGTTGAACTAGATGGAGGACACATCGTAGTGGCCCATGTTTCTGGTAAAATGCGCATGAATAACATACGTATCTTACCAGGTGATACGGTTGTTTTAGCAATGTCACCATATGATCTAACACAAGGGCGTATAGTTTATAATAAGAAATAGGAGTGATGATAAATGAAAGTTAGAGCATCAGTAAAGAAAATTTGCGATAAATGCAAAATAATTAAAAGAAATGGAAAAGTAATGGTTATTTGTGAAAATCCAAAACACAAACAAAAACAAGGTTAATAGGAGGAACAAAAAATGGCAAGAATTAAAGGTGTAGATATTCCTAACGATAAGAGAATAGAAATCTCTCTTACATATATCTACGGTATTGGAAGACAATTATCAAAGAAAATCTTAAAAGATGCTAAAGTAAATTTAGATACTAAAGCAAAAGACTTAACAGATGATGAACTTACTAGAATCAGAAAAGAAGTAGACAAACACTTAGTTGAAGGTGATCTTAGAAGAGAAGTTAATATGAACATTAAGACTAAGATGGAAATTAATTCTTATCAAGGTACTAGACATAAAAAAGGTTTACCTGTAAGAGGACAAAGAACTAGTAGAAATGCTAGAACTCGTAAAGGTAAAGGAAAGACTATTGCTAATAAGAAAAAATAATTAGGAGGAAAGTATGGGAAAATATAATTCAAGAAAAAGAAAAACTAAGAAGAATATTCCTGCTGGAGTTGCACATATACATTGTTCATTTAATAATACAATTGTAACTATTACTGACCTAGAAGGTAATGTAGTATCTTGGGCATCATCTGGTAAACAAGGAGTAAAAGGAAGTAAAAAATCTACTCCATTTGCTGCTGGTATGAGCGCTGAAGCTGCAGGAAGAGATGCTGTCGCAGCTGGTATGAAAACAGTTGATGTATTTACTAAAGGTTTAGGAGCAGGTAAAGAAACTGCTGTTAGAAGTTTGCAAACTGCTGGATTAGAGATTAAATCAATAACAGATGTAACACCAATTCCACACAATGGTTGTCGTCCACCTAAAAGAAGACGTGGATAATTAAAGGAGGAATTCATATGTTAAAATTTGAAAAACCAGATTATAAAATAAAAGAATATGTTGAAGATAATTTCTATGGTAAATTTGTTTTAGAACCATTAGAGAGAGGTTTTGGAACAACTCTTGGTAATGCTCTTAGAAGAGTAATGCTATCTAGTTTACCAGGAGATGCAATTACTTCAGTTAAGATTGATGGAGTTGCTCACGAATTTCAAAAAATGGATGGAGTAATTGAAGATGTAACTGCTATCGTATTAAACTTAAAGAGTATCGTTATCAAGAATCACGCAAGAGGAACTGATAAAACTTTATACTTAAAGAAGACTACTCCAGGAGTAGTAACTGCTGGTGATATTGAAAAAGATGCAGATATTGAAATATTAAATCCTGATCAAGTTATTTGTACAGTAGTAGAAGGTGGAAAATTAAACATGGAAATGACTGTATCAGATGGCCGTGGATATGTCGTAGCAGATGATAATAAGAAATTATTTAAAGATGATAAAACAAAAGTAGGAGCAATTGCTATCGATAGTTTATATTCTCCAATTGAAAGAATTAACTATGAAGTAGAAAATGCTCGTGTTGGACAAAATAATAACTATGATAAGCTTACAATGGAAGTTTGGACAAATGGTTCAATTATGCCAGAAGAAGCAATGGCTCTTGGAGCACGTATTCTTATGGAACATTTAGAAGTTATCACTGACTTAAATTCAATCGCTGATGAAACTGGTCTTATGATAGCTAAAAGTGAAGATCCTATTGTTAAGATGCTAGATACTTCTATCGATGACTTAGATTTCTCTGTAAGAGCATATAACTGCTTAAAGAGAGCAAATATTATGACATTAAGAGATTTAACTGAGAAGACTGAAACAGAAATGATGAAAATTAGAAATCTTGGTAAGAAATCACTTAAAGAAGTTATTGATAAAGTAAAAGATATGGGTCTTACATTTAAAGATGAAAATTAGTATAGGAGGAAATTATGGCATATAGAAAATTAGGTAGAGAAACTAGACATAGAAGAAGTATGCTTTCTAATATGACAAGAGAACTTATTTCTAAAGAGAGAATAGTTACTACTGAAACAAGAGCTAAAGAAGTAAGAAAAAGCTTTGATAAAATGGTAACTTATGGTAAAAAAGGTACTCTAGTTTCAAGAAGACTTGCTCTAGCATTTTTAGAAAATGACAAAAAAGCAGTAGAGAAAGTATTTAATGAATTAGCACCAAGATATAAGGATAGAAATGGTGGTTATACAAGAATTATTAAAATGACTGAAAGAAAAGGAGATAACGCTCTAGAAGTTATTTTAGAATTAGTTTAAGAAACATATTTTTATGTTTCTTTTTTTTATTAAAAAAATATTTGTATAAAGATTATATTTAAAATATATTGTATTTTTTACAATTGTAAAGTATAATATATAACTGAAAAGAGGAATATATATGAATAAATATATGAAGAAAGTTATTGAAGAATTAGATAATAAAAAAGGTGAAACAGTAAGCCTTTTACTTGAAGGAAATATTCTTTATAAAGATGAGTTTATGAGTGAGCTAATTAATACTGATAATCCTTACTATATTTATAATGCTGCAAAATATATTAAGGGATTAGATTTAAAAGTACTTACTGAAGCTATTATTAAGATTAATAATTTAGATTATATTTATAAATTCGCTAAAGATATAAAAGGAGTATCTATTGATACATTAGAGAATGCTATTACTAAAAGTAATAATCCTTATTATATTTGCTTATTTGCTCAAAATGTAAGAAATTCTAATAAGACTAAACTTGCTAATATGTTAATACAAATAGGTAATTATACTTATATTGAATATTTTGCTAATAATATTAAGAATGGTTTAAATATTTTATTTAATATCATAGTTAAATGTAATGATGCTAAAAAGATTTATGACTTCGCATGTTATTTTAATTGTCATATTGATGAATTATCTAAAGTTATTCTTAATACTAAAAACGCTGAATATATATATTTATTTGCTAAAGATATAAAGGATATTAATATTCAACTATTTGAAGATAAAATTATCGAATTAAATAATCCTGAATATATATATTTATATGCTCTAAATATTAAATCTAATACTTTAAAATTAGAGAATGCTATTATTAATAGTAATAGTGCAGAATATATATATAAGTTTGCTAGAGATGTTAAGGGGGCAGATATCAATAAATTATTTGATGCCATAGTAAAAACAAATAATTATGAATATATCTTCTATTTTTCTTTACTAGTAGGTAAAGAAAAACTAAAAGAAATAGAGACAAAACTTATAAAAGATGCCTTTTACTTACAATTATTCTATGAATTAATTAAGAATCCTAACTTTATAGGTTATCAAAATAATAAAGAAGTAGTTATGAAAAAAGTATTAAAAAAGTAACTTCTTTTTTTATATGCAAAAATTAGCAATTACTATTGACAATTGCTAGAATAGTGCTATAATGTACTTGTAAGATGAAAGAAGGAATACACAAATGAAGAAAAGAGAATTTAAAACAGAGAGTAAAAAAGTATTAGATTTAATGATCAATTCTATATATACCAATAAAGAAATCTTTTTAAGAGAATTAATATCTAATGCCAGTGATGCCATTGATAAGTTATATTTTAAGTCACTTACAGATAAAAATATCAAAGTAAATAAGAATGATTTAGAAATTAGAATAGACGTAGATAAAGAAAAAAGAATACTTAGTATATCAGATACTGGCTGTGGTATGAATGAGGAAGAATTAGAAAAGAATTTAGGTACAATTGCCGAATCTGGTTCTCTAAAATTTAGAGAAGAAAATGCTAATCAAGATGACGTAAATATAATAGGTCAGTTTGGTGTTGGATTCTATTCAGCCTTTATGGTAAGCAAGAAAGTAGTCGTAGAGTCTCATCCATATAATGAAGATAACTCTTATATATGGGAAAGTGAAGGAGTAGAAGGTTATACTCTATCTAAAGGAAATAGAAAAGAAGTAGGTACTACAATTACTTTGTATTTAAAAGATGATACTGATGATATTAAGTATAGTGATTATTTAGAAGAGTATAAGTTAAGAGGCATTATTAAGAAATATTCCGATTATATAAGTTATCCTATTAAAATGATGGTTACTAATACAAGAAAAAAAGAAAATTCAGATGAATATGAGGAATATAAAGAATTAGAAACATTAAACAGTATGATACCTATATGGAAAAAAGATAAGAAAAAGATAACTGAGGAAGACTATAATAATTTTTATACAGATAAATTCTTTGATTATGAAAAGCCATTAAAAGTAATGCACTTTAATATTGAGGGTAATGTTAACTTTACGGCACTACTTTATATTCCAAGCCATGCTCCGTATAATTACTATACTAAGGATTATGAAAAAGGACTACAATTATATACAAATGGTGTCCTAATAATGGATAAAGCAAGTGATCTACTACCAGACTATTATAGCTTTATAAAAGGTGTTATTGATACTGAAGATATTCCTCTTAATATATCTAGAGAAACACTTCAAAATGATAAAAATATTAAACTTATTGCTAAGGCAATTGAAAATAAAATTAAAAAAGAACTTATTGATATGATTAAAGAAGATCGAAATAAGTATGAAGAATTTTATAAAGTGTTTGGTAATCAGTTAAAGTTTGGTATATATAATGATTATGGTATTAATAAAGATAAATTAATTGATTTACTTATGTTTTATTCTTCTAAAGATAAAAAATTAATTACTTTAAAAGAATACACAGATAAATTAAAAGAAGAAGATAAAAATATTTATTATGCATGTGGTGAAACTATCGATAAGATCGATATGCTACCTCAAGTTGAAAAAGTAAAAGACAAGTATGAAGTATTATATTTAACTGATTACGTTGATGAATTTGCTATTATGACATTAAATGAATATGCAGGAAAGAAATTTATTAATGTATCTAGTGATAAAAATGATATTTCTACTGAAGAAGAAAAGGAAGAAATAAAGAAAGAAAATGATAATTCCAAAGAATTATTAGAATACATGAAAAATATCTTAAAAGATTATGTTAAAGATGTAAAATTCACTAATGAATTAAAGAGTCATCCTGTATGCTTAGTTACTGAGGGAGAAGTATCTACTTCGATGGAAAAGGTAATTAATGCGATGCCTACTGATGAAAAGATTAGTGCTAATGAAATATTAGAAATAAATATTAATCATAAAATTAGTGATAAATTAAAAGACTTATTTAATAATAATAAAGATGAACTTACTAAATACACTAAGGTTATTTATTATGAAGCAAGATTAATTGAAGGACTTCCTATCGAAAATCCTACTGAACTAAGTAATCTTATGTGTGATATAATGGCAAACAAATAAAAAAATTAAGAAAGGAAAGTGATTTATATGTTGCCAAGTAGATTGTTTTTTGATGATAGTTTCTTTAAAGGAGAAGACAAAGTAAAGACAGATGTTTATGAGAAAGAAGGTAAAATCTTCGTAGAAATGGAAGCTCCTGGATATTCTAAGGATAATGTCAACATTTCTATAGATAAAGGTGAACTTTCTGTTACATTTGAAAAAAATGAAGAAGAAGAAGAAAATAAGAAATATCTTCATAGAGAAAGAAAATGCTATTCAAGTGTAACCAGAACATTCTATCTAGGAGATGTATCTGAAGATGAAATAGAAGCAAGTTTTAAGAATGGTGTACTTCTTATTAGTGCTCCTAAAAAGAAAGAAATTGAAACTAAGAAAACTATTAGTATTAAAGACTTTGAATAGAAGTCTTTTTTTATGTACATACAAATATTTGACTTTTAAGGTATAATGTATTATAATAACTATTCAATTAAGGAGGATTATTATGGGTAGAAATGAAGTAAAACTAGGTTTATTAAAAAAAGAAGAAACACTTAAATATTTAAAATATATTAAAAGTATTTTAGTAGAAGATCATGAAATGGTTGATTATATCGATTATATACCATTTTCTTATGATGAATATATGTTAAAAGAAATGTGCGATAAAGAGGGTATCGATATGAGATATTCATCATCATATTCTGTAGAAGGAAAGTATAATCCATACATGCCACTTGATAAATTAACCTTTAGTAGAAAGAGAGTAAAATAATTATGGCTTACTATTTTACTATTAGAAATAAAAATGAATATAAATCAATTAATTTAACTAATCATCCAAGTTTTGAAAGAACATCAAAATTTCAAGGAGATAGATTTAGTTTAGATGAAATAGACAAATTTACATCTAATTATGCTAATGAATTAGCATTAAGGGAAAGTTTATATTTTTATGGATTATTAGATGAAGAAGAGGCATTTAAAGAAATATCAATAAGAATGAAAAGCAAAGGTGAATTATCTAAAGTTAAATATAGCCCAGTATATGAAGATTCTGCTAAATATTTAGATACAGAATACTTAAGTTACAAGCTAAAATCATTTAGTAAAGATTTTAACTTTCTTAATAAGTTTTTAACTTATTACCGTAATAGTAGTGTAAATAACGATATTGTATGTGCAATAAGATCATACACTCTAGGTAACAGCGAATTAGATATATATATATTGATTGATGAATTTATTAATAGAGAATTATATAATAGAAGATACAATATAGAAAAACATTGTTATGATTATATATCAATCAAATATAAATCTCTTCATGATTTAGCAATGTTCATTTATAACTATGAAAATAGCTCCGAAATGAGCAAAAGTGAAATTAATGATGAACTAAATAATTTTATTAATTATCTAAAACAAGATACAATAATTAATAAACCAAAAGTAAAAACAAGAAAGAAAATTTTAGAAGGTCAAACATCATTTTTTGATTAAATGATTGACCTTCTTTTTTTATTTTAGTATAATTAATTTGGTGATAATGATTATGAATGACAGTATCAAAAAAAGAATAAATGAGTTAATAGAAATAATAGAAAAAGCAAATAAAGAATACTATCTTGATGATAATCCATCCCTTACCGACCAAGAGTATGATAGGTATATGGCTGAGCTTATCTCACTAGAAAACAGATATCCAGAACTAAAAAGAGAGGATAGTCCGACGTCTCATGTTGGTACTAAGATTCAAGATAAATTTAATAAAGTTACACATAAAATGTCAATGCTTAGTTTGGGTAATGTCTTTAATGAGGATGAAATTCGATTATTTGATGAAAGAATCAGAAAAGAAGATAATCCTATGTATGTTTGTGAGCTTAAAATAGATGGACTTGCCATTTCTCTTACATATGAAAAAGGCGTATTAGTAAGAGGAGCTACTCGTGGCGATGGAGTAGTCGGGGAAGATATAACCGAAAATATTAGAACAATTAAATCTATACCTCTAGTATTAAATAAGGAAATAGATATTGAAGTAAGAGGAGAAGTATATCTTAGTAAAGCATCTTTTGAAAAAATAAATAAAGAAAGAGAAGAAAAAGGTGAGCCACTATTTCAAAATTGTCGTAATGCTGCGGCAGGGTCTGTTCGAAACTTAGATGCAAATATCACTAAAAAAAGAGAATTAGACTGTCTTATTTATCACTTACCAAATCCTCTTGATTATGGACTTAAAACACATTATGAAGCATTATCATTTATGAAAGAATTAGGTTTTAATACTAATTATAAAGCTAATAAATTAGTAAATAATATAGATGAAGTACTTGAATATATAAAAGAATGGACCGAAAAAAGAAGTAGTCTTCCTTACGATATTGATGGTATTGTCATTAAAGTAAATGATATAGCTATGCAAAACAGATTAGGATACACTGCCAAAGTACCAAAATGGGCTACAGCCTATAAGTTTCCCGCTGAAGAAGTAATAACTAGATTAATCGACATTATCTTTACTGTAGGTAGAACTGGTAAGATTACCCCTAATGCAGTATTAGAACCAGTAAGAGTTGCAGGATCTACGATATCTAGAGCAACGCTTCACAATGAAGATAACGTTATATATAAAGATATTAGACCAGGAGATTTTGTTGTCATTCATAAAGCAGGAGACGTTATACCAGAGGTAGTAAGATCAATAAAAGAAAGAAGAAGTGGTACTGAAATTCCATTTAATATGATTGAAAAATGCCCTATATGTGGAACTAAAATTATAAGAAAAGAAGAAGAAGCAGATTATTATTGTCCTAATAATGATTGTCCTGCAAGAAAGATAGAAAATATTATTCATTTTGCTTCGAGAGAGGCAATGAATATAGACGGTATGGGGGAAGTAGTTATCGAAGAATTATATAACGAAGGATATATTAAAGATATCACTGATATATATGAATTTAATAGATATAAAGATGAATTAATAGAATTAGATGGATATGGAAAGAAAAAAATAGATAATTTAAAAAATGCAATAGAAAGTAGTAAAAATAATTCCTTAGAAAAACTATTATTTGGACTTGGTATTAGAAATGTTGGAAGTAAAACTGCTAAAATACTTGCCAGAAGATTTAAGACTCTGGATAATTTATCTAATGCATCTCTAGAAGAACTTACTGTAATACCAGATATTGGTGACATTATAGCCAAATCGATAGTAGATTATTTTAATGACAATAATAATAAAATAATTATAACTAAATTAAAAGAGTTAGATGTTAATATGGAGTATATTAATGTTTCTAAAATTGAAGAAAAAGATGAATTCAAAGGAAAAACATTTGTATTAACTGGAACATTAATAAGTATTACAAGAGATAGAGCAAGTGAAATAATTGAAAATCTTGGTGGAAAAGTATCATCTTCAGTTAGTTCAAAAACTTCCGTTGTTGTAGTAGGAGATAATCCCGGCAGTAAATTTGATAAAGCAAGAAGCTTAGGTATTACTATATGGCAAGAGGAAGAATTTTTAGATAAAATTAATAACTAGGTATCAAATGATACCTTTTTTTCATATAATTATACTAGGTGATACTCATGTCCAATATTGACAATTTTAAAAACTTTGTTAGAAAAAATCCATCTCTTATTGACTATGTAAAAGAAGGTAAAAATACATGGCAAGAATTTTATGAACTATATGATTTATATAAAGAGGATTTGAATATTTGGGATAAATATTTAAAAAAAGAAACAAGAGAAAATAATAATTTTAATATAAATAATATTTTAGATTACGCCAAAAACATTAATGTAAATAAATTACAAGATGGGATAACCTCTATTCAAAAAGCAATAGATTTATTTGGGGGAATGCTAACTAAGGATAATACAAAAGTGGAAAACAATAGTTACAGACCAAGACCAGTTTATAGGAGATTCGATGATTAGTGACTATTGATATACAGATGAGAATAAATAATGACTTGAGACTAAAAAAATTCATAAGAGAAAAACCTATATGGTATAAATATTTAAATCGTAATCCCGATATCTTTAAAAATTTTATAAGCGATATGAAAGCTACCTATAAATTAAATACTAGTGATAAAATTTCTAAAACAATGGATAACCTATCCATGATTCAAGCTTTCTTAGATGTACTAAAATAGTAAAAATATAAAAATATAATAATAAAATGCAAAACGCTCTTTAAAAAAAATAAAATTCGTGGTAATATTAATATGGTGATTGATTATGCATTCATATCTAGTAGAATATTTAAATGAAAATGAATTTAAGAAAAAAGAAAGAAGTCTAAAAAAATATAATATGTTAGCATTTAAAGAATTAGTTTTTAAATGTGTACCCGCTCTTAGAAATGGTGAATTTCAAGGAGAAATAGTTAGTAAAAATAGTAAAGAAGGAATTACTAAATATAAGTATAAATTACCAACAGATCATTTGTTTTCTAAAGTACATGGAGATATTTATTTACATTATACTTTATATGAGAATCAAAAATTAATAATGTTAGATACTTTGACACCAGAAGAATTATTATCAGAAGGCCATCAAAAAGAATTAACGGCATATAAAGGAGTAATGTTATCTAAAAGTCATGCTGAAAGAGATATGTTTAAAATTAATTTACTTAATAGCATGAATAAAAATGGCTTCTTCAATAGTAAAATACTAATAGGAGTAGTATTAATACTATTAATAGTAATACTATATTTTATCTTTAGATAGGGGGATTAACATGCAAGATAGTATAATAGCAATAGAATTATTAAATAAAATTAACAATGAAAAAATAGTAATAAATGATATAAGAAAAATATTTAATAATGTTGAAAATGCCATTATTAGAAATATGTATAGTGATGGTAGTATTATGAATATGTTTGATAAAGAAACAGGTGATGAAGTAGTAACATTAACTAATAAAGGTAAAATAATTATTTTTAATGACAAATATAAGGATAAAATACTTAATTTTAGTGCACTACTGGAAGATAAAGGATATAATACCTGCTATATAGTTGATTATTTAAAAACTTGCAATTTAGATGATGATATTAATAATATATTATCACTAGAAAGTTTTGATGTCTTCATACATAACATTAATTTACTAAATAATAATTCTGGAATAGCTAGAAGAATTCTTATAAAAAATAGAAATATAGGATAAAAAAATATGTCTACTATGACATATTTTTTATATTTCTCTCATATTATCGGCATCTTTATATGGATTTTTAGGATCGATATAATCTATAAATAAAATTCCATTTAAATGATCCAGTTCGTGTTGAAAAGCAATAGCAAGATCTTCACGTACTCGATATTTTTGTAAATTCCCATCCATATCGTATGCTTCAACTGAAATCCTTGCATGTCTTGGTACAATACCTTCAACTTCTCTATTAACACTAAGGCATCCTTCACCTTCGCCAGCATAAATCATTTCCTCAGAGTAAGATATCACTTTAGGATTAATAAGAACATAATCTTCAAACTTTCCCTTATCCCTTTCGTAGCAGACCACAAAGAACCTTTCATTAATACCAAGTTGAGGAGCTGCTAGTCCCATACCTGGCCTTAAATTGTATTTCTTTGATAGTTTTTCTATTTGTGAATACCTTAAATGTTTTAACATCTCAGGTATTATATTTTTATTAGTTTCATTAAGAGGGAAAGTAACATCAGTATTTTCAGCTCTAACTCGAGAATCAGATTCATCTAAAATATCTTTAGTTCTAAGCATAAAAACCATCCCTTTCTTTTCGCTAATATTTTAACACAAAAACAAAAAAAAGGGAAGAGTTTTCCCTTAATTTAATTATAGACTAAATCTAGAACCAATTATGATAACAAGTAGAATAAATAGAACCAAAATTATAGCAAAGTTATTACCATATCCGTATCCGCCATATCCATATCCGCCACCATAAGATGGGCAGCATAATGTTGGTTGCTGGCAGCAGCTATTTCCGTATCCTCCAGAATATCCACCATAATAATACATGTTAACACCTCCTAGTAAGATATCTAATATAGTATAGTCAGAAATTAAAAATTGGTTCGTTTATTTTACCTAGAATATTTTTATTAATTTAATTAATAATAATAATGGTGAATAAGATGAAAAATAAAAGTATATGGATAAATAAGGATGATAATGATATTGAAGATTCTCTAGAGGAAAATATAGAATGTGACATTCTTATAGTAGGTGGAGGTATCGCAGGGCTTAGTACTGCTTATTATTTAAAAGATAGTAATAAAAAGGTAGTACTAATTGATAAGGATAGAATAGGCTATGGAGCAACATCTAAGAATACTGGTAAATTAGATTATATGCAAGGATTAATATATCATAAAATTGAAAAGAATTATAATAAAGAAATAGCTAAAATATATTTAGAGAGTCAAAAGGAAGCTATTAATGAGGTAGTTAACATTATTAAAAAAAATAAAATTAATTGTCATTTAGAGAAAGTTAATTCTTATGTATTTAGTGGTAATATTAATGATGAGAAAGATTTTAATAAAGAGATAGAGTTTTATAAGGATAATAATATTGATTATAAAATTGAAAGTAGTTTACCTATCAGTTATCCCTCTAGTATTGTGCTTAGTACTAATAATAATTATGTATTTAATCCTTATGAATATATGATGGGATTAAAAGGTATTATCAAAGATAAAATTAAGATATATGAGAATACTAAGTGTACGAGTATTGATAAAAAGGATGATTACTATAAATGTTTAATAGAAGATAAGTATGAAATAAAAGCCAAATATGTTGTATGTGCTACTCATTATCCTATTTTTATAGTACCATTTCTAATACCATTTAAAACAGAAGTACAAAACTTCTATATAGGAGCTTTCCAAGTAAATGATACTAAAAATATATCAATACTATCTTATAATAAACCAATAATATCGATGAGGTATTATGATAAATATTTCCTATATGGAAGAAGAAGTCATTCATCTAGTACTGATTTAGATATAAGAAAAGACCTAGATTGTATAAAAATTGAAGTAAAGAAATATTGGAATAAAGATATCGAATATTTTTATCATACAAATGATATCATGACATATGATAATCTACCTTTTATAGGTGAAATATCTCCAAATTTATATATAGCCACTGGCTTCAATAAATGGGGTAATACTAATGGTACAATATCAGGCAGAGTAATAAGAGACTTAATAAATAAAAAGGATAATAAATATATCCAATTATTTAATCCTAAAAGAGGAATATCATTAGATAAAATAAAGAACATACCATTATATAATATCAAAGTAAGTACTAGATATATTTTAAATAAAATTAATCCTCATATGAATTACTATGATAAGAATGTTAAAATTAAATTTATCAACGGTAAAAGATGTGGTATATATACTGATGATGATGGTAAAGAACATATAGTAAGTAATATATGTCCCCATATGAAATGCAATTTAATATTTAATTATGTAGATAAAACTTGGGATTGCCCATGCCATGGTTCAAGATTTACTGTTGACGGAGATATAATTGAAGGACCTTCTGTATATAGTATTAAAATAAAAGAAGAATAAATAGATATTTAAAGCATAGTTTTTACTAGGGTGAGATTATGAAAAAAATATTACTATTTACCTTCTTCATATTTATACCAGTATTAGTAAAAGCAGAAGATATTGAAGATTTAGCTCCTAATGCTAGTAGTGCAATTATGATTGAGGCTTCTACAGGAGAAATATTATTCCAAAAGAATCCAAATGAAAAGCTAGCTCCCGCATCTATGACAAAGATGATGAGTCTATTACTTATATTTGAAGAGATAGATAAAGGAAATATCAAATGGGATGAAATGATAACTACTTCTGAGCATGCATCAAGTATGGGAGGAAGTCAAATATTTTTAAAAGTAGGAGAAAAAATGAGTGCACTCGATATGATAAAAGGAATAACAATAGCATCAGGAAATGATGCAACAGTAGCAATGGCCGAAAGAGTATCTGGTACTGAAGAATCTTTTGTTAAAAGAATGAATGAAAGAGCAAAAGAGTTAGGACTTAAGAACACTAATTTTATTAATGCTACTGGACTTGATGCCGATAATCATTATTCAAGTGCTTATGATATGTCACTAATTGCTAAAGAACTAGTAAAACATGAAAAAGTACTAGAGTTTAGTAGTACCTATGAAGATTATTTAAGAAAAGACACTTCTAATCCATTTTGGCTAGTCAACACTAATCGATTAGTAAAGTTTTATCCAGAGATTGACGGATTAAAAACAGGATTTACCAGTAGCGCAAAATATTGTTTGACTGCCACTGCTAAAAAAGACGGAATGCGATTAATAACAGTAGTGATGAATGAACCAGATACAGGCAAAAGAAGTTCTGATACAAAAAAGATGCTAGATTATGGTTTTAATATATATGGGGTAAAGAATATTATTGATGAAAATACTATTATTGAAAAAAAAGAAGTAGAACTAGGTGAAATAAAGGTTGCCGATATTGTGCCTAAAGAAACAATAACAATACTAAGCAAAAAATCTGATAAAGAGAGAGATATAACATATAAAACAAATATAAATAGATTAATAGCCCCAATAAAAAAAGGAGATGTAGTAGGTACTATAGATATACTAGAGAATAATAAAAAGATATCAGAAGTAGATGCTACAGTTAAAGAAGATATAAAGAAAGCAAATATATTTAAAATATTTTTAAGGAACTTAAAGGGGGTACTAAGTACTAAATTAGTTTTTTAATAAAAATATAAAGAAAATTATCAAATTTTTACAATTTTCGAAAAAAAAGTTGTATATATATTATAGGAAGCAAATATGCTTCTTTTTTTGCACAAAAAATGTCGATTAAAATAAATAACTAGTTTTGTCGAATTAAACTTTTATTTAGGAAAATATGATAAATTGTAAAGGAGGTGAATATATTGCTAAAGACAAATTTAGAATTTAGTAGAGGAATACTCTTTGTAAGATTAAAAGGTGATTTAAATAGAAGTACCATCAAAGAACTAAAAATTAAAGACTTTAAATTCATTGTCTTAAATATTAACAATATGTATTCTATAGATAGTTATAGTATTAAATATTTAAATAAGATTTATAAAAAATATCAAGATAAGGATAGAAAAATGATTATATGTGATAAATTTAATATCTCTCAAAAACTATTAAAAGATATACCCAAAATTAATGAAGAATACGATGCATATAAATTATTTGAAAGGATGATTTAATATTGAATAAATACGATAAAATAATATCATCATGTGAAGGATTAATATATATGATAATAAATAACTATTTTAAAGGATACTCAAGAGAAGATTTATACCAAGTAGGTGTAATTGGAGTAATTAAGGCATATGATAAATATAAAGAAAACAAGAATACTAAGTTTTCTACTTATGCATATAAATGGATCTATGGAGAAATATATGCATATATAAATAGTAGTAAATTACTAAAAGTATGTTCAGAAAATATAAAAACATATAAAAAAATAATAGATGCAAGAAATATTTTATGCCAAACATTAATGAGAGAACCAAGTGTTAATGAAATAGCATTATACATAGATGAATTACCAGAGACAATATATAGTACTATTAATTCAATGCAAGAAATAGACAGTATAGATAGAATTATTTTTGATGGAGATAAAGATATAAGTATGTCTGACACAATAAAAGATAAAAAAGACTACTACAACGTGGACTATATATATTTAGAAGAAGAAATATCCAAGCTTCCATTAGAAGAACAAAAAATAATATATTATCGATATTATAAAGATAAAACACAAAGTGAAGTATCAAAAATGTTAGGTATTCATCAAGTAGAAGTATCAAGAAGAGAATATAAAGCATTAAAAAAAATACGAAAAAATTACCAAAATGTGGCATAAATAAGCATAAAATCTAAAAAATGTAACCAAATCGTTTACATAAAAATTATCCAATTTATGAGACAATGAATTTAAGGTGATGTACTATGAACAAAGGACAATCAAAACATTATGATGTGTATGAATTAATTGCTAAGAACATAAAGTATTATCGAAAGCAAGAGAGAATGACACAAGCACAGCTTGCAGAGAAAGCTGAATATTCTCACGAATTTATAAGAAGAATTGAAGCTCCTAATAGTAAGAAAAACTTCTCTCTTGAGGCAGTAAGTAACATAGCTAATGCATTAGATATTGATATAGAATTACTATTTAGTAAGAAATTATTGGAAAAAGAAGACAATGAAAATAGTCAAAGATGACTATTTTTTTAGTTATAAGGAAAGTATACATATAAATATGTATATTACTATAAACAAGCAATTAATGTATAGTTTTTTCTTTATTTATATAGACTTTAATAAAATACTTTAGTATAATTAAATTGGTGATATAAATTGGAATATCTAAGTTTAGAAGAGCTTTATAAAGACTTACAAGGTGCCTTTAACGTAAAATTAAGACTAATAGGAAAATATTATAGCCATATTAAAATAATAGATATATGGGATTATTTAAGAATAAATAAATGGTCTAAGGATAAAGGACTAACTATATCAGAAATGGTCAATGATATTATAGATGTAGATATTAAAAAAGTAGATTTATTTAAAAGAGAAAAAACAAAGTAAGGACGTGATATTATGAAAACAATATTAATAATTTTATCTATATTAGCATTAATAATTTTAGTATTTATATTTTTATTTAAAAATAAAAAGGTAAAAGTAATACTTGGAACTTTAGTAATTTTGATTGTTATGTTTATAAGTGGATATCTATGTATACCAATATTCAAAGATATTAATTATGGATTAGATCTTCAAGGAGGATTCGAAGTATTATATGAAATAGAACCGCTTAATAATGAAGAACTAACTTATAACATGGTTTACAATACCTATAAAGCTATATTAAAAAGAGTAGATATTCTAGGTGTAAATGAGCCAGAAATAGCTATTGAAGATGAAAACAGAATAAGAATTGCTTTAGCAGGAATAAAAAATGAGGATGAAGCAAGAGATGTAATATCATCTACCGCCACACTATCATTTAGAGATGCCAACGATAACTTATTAATGACTGCTGACGTACTCGGTGGAACAGTAAAAGTTGCACAAGATCAATATGGCAGACCTGCTGTTAGTTTACCAATTAAAGATAAAGATAAATTCTATGAAGTCACTAATAAAGTAAAAGATATGTCAAATAACGTAATTGTTATATGGCTTGATTATGATGAAACAAAAGACTCTTATTACAAAGAAAAAGATAAATGCGGTTCTCTTTCTAATTCAAGATGTTTAAGTGCCGCTAGAGTAGATAGTGCTTTTTCTTCTGATGTAATAATTCAAGGTAATTTTACTACTGAAGAAATAAAGTCATTAGTAGAATTGATAAATTCCGGTTCTCTACCCACAAAATTAAATGAAATATCATCTCGTACAGTTGAAGCCACATATGGAGAAGAATCACTTTCTAAAACCTTAATTGCAGGAGTAATAGGATTAGTTTTAGTATTTTTAATATTAATAATTCTATATCATTATAGTGGTTTGATAGCTTCATGCGCATTATCTTTATACACAATGGCTACATTTTTAGTTTTCTATTTAATAAATGGTACACTAACCCTTCCGGGTATAGCAGCTATGCTATTAGGAATAGGTATGGCAGTGGATGCCTCAGTTATATCATTTGAAAGAATTAAAGATCAATTAAAAATAGGTAAAACGCTTCCAGAAGCAGTACAATTAGGTAACAAAGAAAGCTTATCAAGTATTATAGATGCCAATGTAACAACTATTATCGTAGCAATAATACTATTTATCTTTGGCCAATCTAGTGTCAAAGGATTCGCTACATTATTAATTATTAGTATATTACTTACAATATTAATACTAGTATTTCTATCAAAATATGTAGTAAGTTTATTTGCTAAAAGTAAGGTATTTAATAATAATCCAAATCTATTTATAGGTCTATCTAAAAAGAAAATAATACCCGCTAAAGAAATTAGAATCCCATTTAAGAAAATAGACTTTGCAAAAAGAAGAAAAGTATTACTACCTATAATTCTATTAGTTATAGTTATTGGTACAATATATACCTTGGTATCAGGATTTAACTTTGCTGTCGATTTTACTGGTGGTACTAGTATAACAGTAAATACTACAGAAAAAATCACTTTAGATAATTATACAATTGAAAAAGAGGATATTACTAAAGATTCTAGAACTTTAGTAATAAGTGAAAAACTTGATAAAGATGAAATAAAAGGACTAACTAATTATCTAGAAAAAGAATATAATGTCAAATCAGATATCTTTGTCGTATCTGATTTGGTAAAAAAAGAATTAATAAAGAATGCTGTTATAGCTCTTCTAATAGCAATTATAGGAATAATTATATATGTAAGTTTTAGATTTAAATTTAATTATGCCATTTCAGGTATTATTGCACTAGCTCATGATGTATTAATGACAATAATATTCTTTGGAATATTTAAAATTGAAATAAATAGTATCTTTATAGCAGCTATTCTAACGATAATAGGATATTCAATAAATGATACTATAGTAACATTTGATATGATAAGAAAGAATTACAATAAAGAAGTTTCTCCAGATAAATTGGAAGAAATAGTAAATAATTCAGTTAGACTAACATTATTCAGATCAATAATAACTACTGTTACAACAATAATGCCTGTAATTTGCCTAATAATATTTGGAGCAGTAGAAATAATTAACTTTAATATAGCTTTACTTGTTGGATTTATATGTGGATTATTCTCTTCAATATTTATTTCAAATAATTTATGGCTAATATTAGAAATAAGAAAAATTGAAAAGCCAAAAAAAGAAAATAAAAAAGAAGAAGTTGAGGAGCTAAGAATAAAAGGAATAAATTGCTAGTAAAAAGGAAGTGATTCTAGTGAGTGTAAATACTATTAAATTAACAATCGATGATTTAATAAATAAATTTAAAACTTATAATAATAATAAAAAAGATATAGAGTTAATAAGAAAAGCATATGAATATGCCGAAAAGAAACATTTTGGACAAAAGCGTATATCCGGAGACGATTATATTCTTCATCCACTTAATGTAGCATTAATACTTACTGAAGTATCTGCTGATGCGCCATGCATGGCAGCAGCTCTTCTTCATGATACAATAGAAGACTCTGATGCTACTAAAGAGGAAATAGAAAAATTATTTGGTAGTGAAGTAGCTTTATTAGTAGATGGAGTAACCAAAATAAATAAAATTAATTTTATATCAGATTCAGAAGCATCAGCAGCATATCAAAGAAAAATACTAGTTGGTCTTTCTGAAGATGTAAGAGTAATAATAATAAAACTAGCGGATCGTCTTCATAATATGAGAACAATTAATGTACTATCTGAAGAAAAGCAAAAAAGAAAAGCAAAAGAAACACTAGAAATATTAACTCCCGTAGCTCATAGATTAGGTATCTATAAAATAAAAAGTGAATTAGAAGACTTATCACTTAGGTATTTAAAACCAGAAGCTTATTTTGATATCGTTGAAAAATTAAATCAGAAAAAAAGTGAAAGAGATGCCATAGTCAAAGAAATGATGGATGAAGTATCAGAATTACTAAATGAGCACGGTATTACTCATGAAATAAAAGGAAGAAGTAAAAGTATATATAGTATTTATAATAAATTATCTAAAGGAAAATCATTTAATGATATCTATGATATACTAGCGCTTAGAGTATTTGTGGATACTGAACAAGAATGTTATTTAGCATTAGGTTTAATTCATTCCAAGTATAAACCAGTACCAAAAAGATTTAAAGATTATATAGCTATGCCAAAAACGAATTTATATCAATCACTTCATACAACAGTATTTGGTTTAGATGGAGAATTATTTGAAATACAAATAAGAACATATGAAATGGATAAAATAGCTGAATACGGTATAGCTTCTCACTGGTCTTACAAAGAAAATAAAGATGGTAATGTAAAAGATGCCATGGAACAAAAACTCCAAATTTTTAGAAGTATCATGGAATTAAATGAAGATACTCCTAATACTGAAGAATTTATTTCATCAGTAAAAAATGATGTCTTATCCGAAGAAGTAATCTATGTATATACACCTAAAGGTGATGTAATAGAACTACCTAAAGGATCTACACCAGTAGACTTTGCTTATAAGGTACATAGCGAAGTAGGAGATCGTATGATCGGAGCTATTGTAAATGATGTCATTGTTCCATTAGATTATGAATTAAATACTGGTGATATAATCAAAATAAACACCAATAAAGCATCAAAACCAAGTAAGGATTGGTTAAACTTTGTAGTTACAACAGGAGCAAAAAATAAAATAAGAGCATATTTTAGTAAATTAGAAAAAGATGAAAATATTGAGAAAGGCAGTGAGTTATTAGATAAGGAATTAAGAAAAGAAAATATTTCCACTGCAGAATTTTTGTCTAATAAAAACGTTGATATAATACTAAATGAATTAAAATTAAAGGATATTGATGAACTATATATGTTTATAGCTCTTGGTAAATATACCCCACAAAGTGTTATTAAAATAACTAATAAAAAAGAGGAAATTAAAGAGGATTTAACTACTAAAATAAACGAAACTAAATATAATCAAGACAAAACAAGAAGCAATGATGTTTTAGTAGAAGGTATATCTGATATCAAAACAACCTTAAGTGGCTGCTGCAAACCAGTTCCAGGAGACTCGATAATAGGCTACATAACAAGGGGTAGTGGTGTAACAATCCATCGGGCAACATGTAAAAACATATTAGATACTGATGAAAGATTAATTAATGTTAAATGGAACGAGACAAATAAAAAATATCCATCTGATATAATAGTACATACAAATACTTATGATAACTTACTAGATATCATAACAAAAGCCACTGCTTTAAATATCATAATAGATAGTATTACCACTATTAATAAAAGCAATCATAAAGTATATCGAATGACGGTATTAGTAGAAAATAAAGAGAAATTAGATAAATTTACTAATGATTTATTAAATCTAAATTTTATTAAAAAAGTAGAAAGAGAGATAAACTAATGAAAGTATTAGTCCAAAGAGTATTAGAAGCTAAAGTAGAAGTAGATAAAAGAATAGTAGGCTCGATTAATAAAGGCCTACTTCTCTTTGTAGGATTTACTCATACAGATACCTCTAAAGAAATAGATTACTTAGTAAATAAAGTAATAAATTTAAGAATATTTGATGATGAAAATGGTGTGATGAATAGAAGTATTATCGATATTAATGGTAGTATTTTATCTATTAGTCAGTTTACTTTATATGCTGATTCTTCTAAAGGTAACAGACCATCATATATAAATGCTATGCCGGGAGATAAATCAATCAAACTATATGAAGAATTTAACACTAAGTTAAAAGAAAAAAATATTCATATAGAGACAGGTATCTTTGGAGCAGATATGAAAGTATCTCTAATTAATGATGGACCTATTACAATAATGTTAGAGAAGTAATTAAAAATAATACATAAACTGTCAAAATTTGTCTAACACTTTAAAATTCTAGAATAACTTTTTTATTATAAGTTGTCAAAGATTTTTTAATAACTAAATAATATAATTATGTCAAATAAAATCTAAATATTAGAACATACTAATAAAAGTATTACAAAGAAAGAATTACTTTGAATGAAATTAATAAAAAAATAAAGTATTCTAATTGACACAAATACTTATAAATTATATAATATTTATGTACGAAAAAGAATTCTATAACTATTAAGTGACAAATAGTAATAAATTAGAACGGTTAAGTACCGATAAATACTTACTCAAGAGCACGTTAAGTGAAATAAGGTGGCACCGCGGGAAATAGTCTCGTCCTTATATATTTCTTTAATGTGCTTTTATTTATAGAAAGAAGGAATAAAAATGAAAAGAACACTATTAAAAGATTTAATTGAAAATGAAGAAACTAAAATATCAGGTTTTATTGAAAGAATAAGAGATACTAAATATATGCTATTTGTAATAGTAAAAGATAGAACAGGATTTATTCAAGTATCCCTTGATAAGAATATTAATGCTGATTTAATTAAGAAATTAGAAAATGTAATTGCGGGTTCAGTTATAGAGTTTACTGGTAAAATGGTGCTAAGTGAATATGTAAAACAAGGCGGAAGAGAATTTTTACCTACAGAATTAAAAGTACTTTCAAATGCAGAACCTTCCCCATTAGAAGAAACTGCTAATATTGATACTAGATTAGATTACAGGTGGATAGACTTACGTACTGATAAAAATCAGTTAATGTTAAATGTGCAATCTACTTTAGTACAAGGAATGAGAGATTATCTTTATAAAGAAGATTTTACAGAAATACATACACCAAAATTAATAAGTACTGCATCAGAATCAGGATCATCAGTATTTGAAGTACAATACTTTGACAGAAAGGCATATTTAGCACAAAGCCCTCAATTCTATAAACAGATGGCAATTGCTTCTGGACTAGAAAGAATATTTGAAGTAGCTCCTGCTTTTAGAGCAGAAAATTCTAATACTAATAGACATACTACAGAATTCACTTCATTTGACTTAGAATTTGCTTATATTGATTCATATGAAGATGTAATGGACATGGAAGAAGATTTAATAATTGCAGGATTAACTCTAGTAAAAGAAAAGTATGGAGATATAATTAAAGAAGTATTTGATAAAGAAGTAATAATTCCTACTAAACCATTCCCAAGAATTAAATTGCAAGATTTATATAAAGAACTAGAAAAGAATTACGGATATAAAATACCAGAATTTGATGTAGGAGATATGAATGCCGAAGCAGAAGGATTAGCATATAAATATGCTATGGAAAAATATGGACATGAATTCATCTTTATAACAGATTTTGCAAAGACTAAGAGAGCCTTTTATCATATGAGAAAAGATGATGTTCCACAAGGATATGACCTTATATGGAGAGGAACAGAAATAACTACTGGTGCACAAAGAGAACATAGATATGATATATTAAAAGCGCAATGCGACGAAAAAGGATTAGGAAAAGATGTAGAATTCTATTTGCAGTTCTTTAAGTATGGATGTCCTCCTCATGGTGGTTTTGCTATTGGTGTTGATAGATTAACAATGCTTCTTCTTGGAATTCCATCACTAAAAGAGGAAATGTTTATATTCCGTGGTCCAAATAGATTAGAACCATAACAAAGATAGAAAGGATGATAAAAATGTATTTAAATGAATTATATAAAGAACCTAAAAAATATTTAGGAAAAGAAATAACAATAAAAGGCTGGATTAGAAGTCAAAGAAAACAAAAAGATTTTGGATTTATTGATTTTTCTGATGGAACATGTTTTAAACATATCCAAGTAATATATGATAATACATTAAGTAATTATAATGAAGTAGATAGTTTTAGATTTGGATCTGCTATTGAAGTAGAGGGCCTTTTTATAGAATCTCAGGGTCAAGGACAAGATTATGAATTAAAAGCTAATACTATTAAGCTACTAGGTGATGTAACAGAAGATTATCCATTACAACCTAAAGGAAGACCAACGAGAGAATTTTTAAGAGATATAGCTTATCTAAGACCTAGAACAAATTTATTTCAAGCAGTATTTAGAATAAGAAGTATTGCAGCTCATGCTATACATACTTATTTTCAAGATAATGGATATATTTATGTTCATACACCACTTTTAACTACTGCTGACTGTGAAGGATCAGATCAAATGTTTAAAGTAACTACTTTAGACATGGACAACTTGCCTATAGAAGATGGTAAATGTAATTATAAAGAAGATTTATTTGGTAAAAAAACATATATAACTGGCAGTGGTCAATTACATGGAGAAACATTTGCCATGGCATTTAATAAGATATATACTTTTGGTCCAACATTTAGAACTGAAAAATCAAATACTAAGACACATGCTAATGAATTTTGGATGATTGAGCCAGAGATAGCTTTCTGTGACATTAATGATTTAATGAATATTGAGGAAGATATGCTTAAATTTATTGTTAAATATGTCTTAGATAAATGCCCAGATGAAATAAACTTTTTAAATAATTTTGTCGATAATACTTTAAAAGAAAAACTAGAAAAACTAGTGTCATCTAAATTTAATCGTGTTACTCATAAAGAAGCAATAGATATATTAAATAACGCCAATATTAAATGGGAATTTACTCCATCATATGAAGAAGATATAGCTAAAGAACACGAAAAATATCTTACAGAATATTTTAATGGTCCAGTATTTGTCTATAACTGGCCTAAAGATATAAAGGCATGGTACATGAAATTAAATGAAGATGGAAAGACAGTAGCTGCAGTTGACTTAGAAGTTCCTGGAGCAGGAGAATTAATGGGTGGTAGTCAAAGAGAAACTGATATTGAATTATTAAGAAATAGATGCAAAGAACTTGGTGTAGATACTGAGCCTATTGAATGGTTCTTAAATTTAAGAAGATTTGGTGGTTGCTATCATTCAGGATTTGGTATGGGATTTGAAAGATTATTAATCTATTTAACAGGAATAGATAATATTAGAGATGTAATACCATTTCCAAGAACGCCAGGATCATGTGAATATTAAAATGTAGTAGGGGGTATTATGAATTTAAAAGATAGTATACATTATATATTAAATAAAATAAATAATAATGAAGAATTAGCCGTAATTTTTAAATTATATAAAGAAGAACAAGGCTCTATTGCCTATATACCAATAGGCATTATATCAGGTAAATTAGATACCGACAATTTAACTTTTACAAGTAATAATAAAACATTCAATCACCTAATAAAAGGACCTAAAGATTATGGCTTTGCCTTCTCTAAAACATTAACTGATACAGTTAGAAATAATAAGTTTATACCAAAAATAATACAAGAAAGACAAATGTTAAAATCACTTAGTAGCTTCTATTACATATATGCTAAAGATCAGCATAAAAATCCTGTAGTAGGAGTTCAATCTATTGATGATGCATCAAATATAGATATTCTATATGAAGAAGAATTATTAAATTATTATTTAAGGAAATTTCCATCAGCTAAAGAAATAATAGAATTATTAAAAAGAGCTAGTGGGCAGTTAAATTTAGATATAAAAGAAATATCAAAATCATTAGAAGAAAACTATAGTAACAAAGAACAATCTAAACAAATATTAACTGCCATATGGAAACACTATCATAGTGATAGTTCCTATAATATTTTTATTAATGGTAGTGAAATAACTCCAAAAAGAGAGATAATAAAAAGTATTTGTGATAAAGCCAATATTCCATACTACTATTTTAGTACAGTAGAAAAATATGAAATTACTGATATTGATACTATGTTAAAAAAACTAATAAAACAAAGTGATAATAATCTTGAACTAGCAGAAAACACCATTCTAGTAATAGATAATATTGATAAACTAGCATTAACGGATTTAAGCTCTGATTCATTTGCCAATGCTCAATTAAATTTAGCTAAAATACTAAGAGGGGAAACAATTAAATTAAGATATAATAAACATAAAAAGGTACAATTTGATACCAGTAAAATGATGATAATAGGTATGGGTAATTATGAAGATGAAGAGCTAAAAGACATAAAGATAAATGGTTTTACTTCAAAAAAAGACACAAGAAAAGATAGTAAAGAAAAATATAAACCTGGAATGCTAGAAGGCTTATTTGATAACTTTAAAATGATTATACAAATGGATAACCCTAATTTACAAGATTATCAAAATTATCTTACTAATAGAGAAAACGCTGGCATTATAAATAATATAAATTTCTTTAATAATCTTAATATAAAATTAACTATTTCTGATGATGTAATAAATAAATTAGCAAATTATGCATATGAAAATAAAATGTCTTTATCAGATTTAAGAGAAACTATTGAAAATATGCTATCTATACCTTCGTTTGAAATAGCTAAAAACCCTAATATGTATGATGAACTAGTAGTTACTTCTGATACAATTCTTGATAATAAGAAATACATCCTTAAAAGGAAGAAAAACTAATATATATACCATACTATAAAGAAGATATAAGACAGCTTTCAGATATTAGGTTACAAGAAACTAGAAATATAAAAATGTAAAGTTATGTCAAAATGCTTGAAGAATTAATACTACTATGATATAATTAAAATACCTAGAGGATACGACATCTTTTGTATAAAACCGACTAAAGATATTAAACGGGGAACTAATATGATTTATGTGTTGAAAGCCTATCTATGAATAGGAATCCTGATTAAATTATTGTGTTCACCCACCTGTGACATTCGCCGCGGGTTTTATCTTACAGATTCGGTCCATCTGGGTCTTTTTTTATTGATTAATATTATAAAATTTAGTACAATAATTATGGAGTGTGATTTATATGAAAGAAATAAAAACAACTACTGAATATACTGATGATAAAATAAAAAAATTCCTAAAAATATATTATTTTGATAAAATTAAAAATAAGAGAATAGTATTAAATATCTTAATACTAGTGATTATATTTAATTTCTTTACTAAATATGATAATGAAAGAAGTACTATTGATATAATTGCCTTTGTATTTGCTTTAATTGGATTATTAGAATTAAATACATCTATCTTACCTAGATTTAATTATAATAAGTTAAAAAGAAAGAAAGATAATATTATTGGTACTAAGGTTTTTTATACTTTAAAAAAGAATAATTTTAAATTAACTACTGAAAAAGATGAATATATAGATTATGATAAACTAAAAAAAGTAATTGAAACAGATACAGATTATTATTTATATATTAATAGTTCTAGAAGTTTAATACTTGGAAAAGATAATTTATCAGAAGAAGATATTGATATTCTTACTAATATATTTAAAGAAAAAGTATCCACTTATATAAGAAAGAAAAATGTTTGATCGTACTATAAAACTAATAGGTAATGATAATTATTTAAAACTTAAAAACTCTAATATATTAATAATAGGTTTAGGTGGAGTAGGTGGATATGCTCTAGAAGCACTAATAAGAAGCGGTATTGAAAATATAACAATTGTAGATTATGATAAAATAGATATAACTAACTTAAATAGGCAAATAATCAGTAATAGTTATAATATAGGTAACTTAAAGACTGAAGAATGGAAAAAAAGAATATTATCCATTAATAGTAATGTAAAAGTAAAAGTTATCAATGAAAAAATAGAAGAAAGAAATATAGATAAATTATTTGAAGAACAATATGATTTTATAATAGATGCCTGTGATACAATGATAGTAAAGAAATTACTAATAAAAAATTGTTGTGAAAAAAATATCAATTTAATTACTGTATGTGGGATGGGAAGAAAATTAAATCCTAAAATGATAGAAGTAATTCCTTTATCAAAGACTAGTTATGACCCAATAGCTAAAACGCTTAGAAAATATGTTAAAGATGAAAAAATTAAAGGTAAAATAATGTGTATCTGTTCTAAAGAAGAACCTATTATTAGTGATAATAGTATTATTGCTTCAATGACTATTGTGCCTAGTACTGCTGGTATACTAGCAGCAGATTATGTTATTAAAAGCATTATTAATATGTAAAAAGACAAGTATAAAATTATACTTGTCTTATAATTTTTCTAGTTTATCCATAATATCTTTTAATACTTTCTCATTTTTATTATCTTTAGGATGATAATACTTAGCATTAATTAAATTATCAGGCAGATACTGCTGTCTAACATAATCATTTTTATAATTATGTGGATATTTATAATCAGAAGAAGGATTGCACAAATGCTTAGGTACATCACCAATATTACCACTTCTTACATCATTTAATGCTTGATCTATTGCAGCTTCTGCACTATTACTTTTAGGGGATAATGCCATTTCAATTACTATTTCCGATAGAGGTATTCGAGCTTCTGGTAGTCCAAGTCTAAGTGCACTATTAATCGCAGCATCTACTTTAGGACCAATACTAGGGTTTGCTAGTCCTATATCTTCATAAGCAATGACTGATAATCTTCTTACTATAATATCAATATCTTCGGTATCGATAAGTCTAGCAAGATAGTGTAACGAAGCATTAACGTCACTTCCTCTTATTGATTTTTGAAAAGCAGATATAACATTATAATATCCATCACCATTTTTATCATGAAAATTATTAGGTCTTGAATTAACTTTCTTTAATATATCAATAGTAATCGCTTTATCTTCACTCGAGTAATAAGCAATTTCTAATAAGTTATAAACATATCTTAAATCACTACCACCTAATTTAGCTAAGTATTCTTTAGCTTTTTTATCTATCTTTAATCCCTCTAAATAACCAGATTTAATGGCTTTATCTATTCCTTTAATAATGTCATCAGAAGTTAAATCTTTTACTTCAAATAATTGACATCTACTTCTTATTGCTGGATTAATAGCATGATATGGATTAGCAGTAGTCATACCAATTAAAGTAATAATACCAGACTCTAAATATGGAAGTAAAATATCTTGTTTATCTTTATTTAGTCTATGTATTTCATCCACTATTACGATTAGACCATTATATAGTTTAGCTTCTTCAATTACAACATCAAAGTCTTTTTTATTATTTATAACGGCATTTAAACTACGATATCTCATATCAAGATCTCCTGCAATTGCAGTAGCTATACTAGTCTTACCAGTACCAGGGTGACCATATAATATCATCGAAAATAATTTCTTATTTTTAACTAAATTACTAATAACTTTACCTTCACCAACTAAATGTTCTTGGCCTATAATATCAGATAGTTTTTTGGGTCTAAGTTTTACAGATAATAATTCTTCCATATTCATCTTCCTTTTCTTATTTATTATATCTTAGATTGTAAAAGAGTGTCAAGAATATTGAAGAATAAACGATTCTTTGATATAATGAAAGAGAGTAGGAGTGATAATTATGAAAGTAAAGTTAAAAGAAGGAAACGCATATATTGAAGTTGATACTGAATTGTCAGATGAAATAATAGATACTTTTGAAAAAGAAGTAAATGTAAAAAGAGATGAAGATTTAGAAAAAACAATAGAAATAAAATTAAATACGGAGAAAAATAATGAGACAGATGGAAATTGAAAAAGTATTAAAAGATTTATATGAAAGTAACATTAATTTGAAACAATATGGAACGAAACTAACTGAAAAAATGATTTATCATTATTTGACAAAATTAGGTTTGCCAGAAAAAGAAAGAAATGAAAGAATAAATAACAATTTCCCCGATTGGATTGAAACCTTTAAAAATTTTCCTAATATAGAAGTATTTAATTCTCGTGATTGGAAATATTTTTGTCAATTTATAAATGGACATGTCGAACCTGAATGCATTAAAATGTATGTATCCCTAGATAGTTCTCATATTAATAAAGGAGCAAAAATTATATTTAGTTTTTTAGCAAATAATAATATTTCCCATCTTTCAAAAATCGGAAGTGATGTCAGGACAGATGATATTGTAATAAGATTAACTAATGAAGATGATGCAAGAAAATTAAGTGATTTTATTTCTAATAGCAAATATATTCAAGATGGCATGCAGAAAGTAAATCCATTTTGTTTTGAACATAACGGTATAGGATATGCTTATGATGGCCATTTATCATATAATTCTTGTGTTTCTAAAATAATTGCAGATTATATAAATAGAATGTATGAACTTGGAAAAGATAAAAATGAAATTAATATAAATAGTTTTTATCAATTTGTTGATGCATATTCACAAATTCCAGAAAAGCAAAACGAACTTCCTTTTGTAAATGGAGACTATGAAAAAATAACCGAAGCTTCACTAGTGTTAGAACTTCTAAAAATTTCTCTAACTTCAAATAATATCAATGACTTCTTTAAATTTTATAATTATACTGTTAATAATAAAATGCAAAACAAATATAGAGCTAATTCTGAGGACAAAGAAGAATTATTTAAAGAGGCAATATTGACAACGATGAAAAAATATTCACGAGGGTTCGATAAAAATTATCCAGAAAGATCGGGATATGATTTTTTGAATGCTTTTCTTGATGGAAATATCGATGGTATAACTAGAGATAATAATTTAAGAAATAGAATAAGAGAAAATCTTTCATTAGAAGACACTTTATTAATAGCAAAAAAAAGCGAAATACCTGGTAAATCAAATAGAGATATTGTAATGAATTATGTCAAAACTGTTATGTTAAATGAAATAGTTAAATGTTCAGAAGAAAAATTTCCGGGATATGGAATTGCACAATTGCAAGAATATTTAATAACAGGTCAATTAAAATACATTACCGAAAGTTTAGGCAATGCTAGAACAATTGCAAAAAATTTAAATCCAACAGAAATTTATAATTTGTTTGCTGAACTTGGTGTTAGTGATATATATCAATATATTGATTATTTTTATAAAAATAATAATAAAGTTAAATAATTAGGAGGAAATATGCAAACAGTAAATACAGTAAAATTGAGTGTTAAAAATAGAGAAATATTAGATAATTTTCAAATGTATTTAATAACTGTAAAGCATATGAATGATGAATCTTCCTCATATTCATATACAGATGATATTTATAAATATTTAGAATATTTGGAAAAATGTAATATAAAAGATACCACTAATATTAATGAAAAAGATATAATAAATTATTTGAAATATTTAGATGATAATAATTATGAAACATCTTCTATGGCTCGAAAAATAGTTTCCATTAAATCATTTCATTCATTTTTAGAGGAAACATATCATATACAAGATATATCACTAAAAATAAATAGCCCAAAATTCTATCGTAAATTACCTGACATACTAAGTATTGAAGAAGTAGATATTCTTCTTGATATCAAAACGGAAAATGCCTATGATTACCGAAATAAAGCTATGTTAGAACTCATGTATTCATCAGGACTTAGAGTAAGTGAACTAGTAAGTTTAGATTTAAAGGATATTGATTTAGAAAACAAAATAGTAAGATGTATCGGTAAGGGAAAAAAAGAAAGAATAGTTCCTATTGGTGATTATGCATTAGATTATTTAAAAAAATATATTGAAGAATATAGACCATTATTAAAGAAAAAATATTATACTGAAAAATTATTTTTAAATAATCATGGTAAAGAAATAACTAGACAAGGATTCTTTCTAATAATTAAAAAAATTGCCAAAGAAAAGAATATAGAAAAGAATATAACGCCACATATGCTAAGGCATTCCTTTGCTACTCATCTTTTAAATAATGGAGCAGATCTTCGTACAATACAAGAGATGTTAGGACATTCTAATATTTCAACTACTCAAATATATACTAATTTAACAACAGATATATTAAAAGAAAACTATAAATTATATGAAAGAAGGGATTAATATGCAGCTTAATAAATTAATGTTTAGAGAATATGACATAAGAGGAATATGGCAAAAAGATATAAATGAAGAAATAGCATATCATATTGGTAGGGCGTATGCTACAAAACTACTAAGTTTTAATAAAAATAAAATGATCGTGGGTTATGATAATAGATTATCTTCTAAAGTAATCGAAGAAAACTTAGTAAAAGGATTAACTGATGGAGGAGTTGATGTAGTTAGATTAGGTTTAGTTACTACTCCTATGTATTATTATGCTTGGGATGTTCTCAATATCAAATGTGGCATAATGATAACAGCTTCACATAATCCCAAAGAGTATAATGGCTTTAAAATGAGTTATAATGGCATTCATAACTGTTTTGGTAAAGATGTAAGTGATTTATACTATGTAATAATAAATGGCATCTACAGCGAAGGAAATGGCGCTATAGAAGAATACAATATTAGAGAAGATTATATTAAAATGATACATAATCATATTAATATGGGAAATAATAAATTAAAAGTAGTATATGATTGCGGTAATGGAACTACCAGCATAATAGCTAAAGATATTTTCGTATCAAATGATAAAATTCAATATATACCATTATATGCAGATTCAGATGGAACATTTCCAAATCATCATCCAGATCCTGCTGTTGAAGAAAATCTAAAACAGTTAAAAGAAAAAGTACTAGAAGTACATGCTGATTGCGGTATCGCCTTTGATGGAGATGGGGATAGGATAGGGGTAGTCGACAATTTAGGAAAGATGATTCCAATAGATCAATTTATGATTATTATATGGAGAGATATTTATAATAAAGTAAAAATTAAAAAAGGGTTTTACGATATAAAATGTTCAAATGCATTACGAGATGAATTAGTAAAATTAGATATTGAACCAATTGAAACCAGAAGTGGAAATTCTTATACTAAACTAATTTCCTATGAAAACAATTATCCATTTGGTGGGGAATTATCTGGCCACCTATATTTTAGAGATAGATTCATCGGTACAGATGATGGCATATATGCAGGTCTTAGAATGGTAGAATTATTATCTAGAGTCAATAAAAAAGCATCAGAATTATTAGATGGAATAAATAAATACTATTCTACACCTGAAGGTAAAATAGAAGTATCAGATACTAAAAAAGAACAAATAGTAAGTAGAGTAGAGGAGTACTGTATAAATAAAGCATATACCTACTCTAAAATAGACGGAATTAAAATATTATATGAAGATGGATTTGCTTTAATAAGAAAATCAAATACATCTCCTAATATTACATTTAGGTATGAAGCAAAAACTAAAGAACGATTAGATGAATTAAAAGCAGAATATAATGCATTACTAAATAAATTAAAAGAAGAGTAGGGAGTACCCTACTTTTCATTTTAGTGGCAATTATTATTGTTTTGAGAACTACGATTATTACTCTTACTACTAGAGTTCATTGAACTAGTTTGATTACTAGATTCTAAATTATCAAAATTTCTATTATTATTATTTTGATTAGATTTAGAATTCATGTTTGAATTCATTTCATTTCTTTTACTCATTTTAATTACCTCCATTAATATTATTAACTAACTATTTAATTATATACGATAGAAGGTATAGTAAATATTTACCATTATTACATTCTATTTAGAACTTAACATAATATTAATTATAGGAACCTAAATATTTTATAAATAAATGATTAATTATTCATCTAAAAATAAATAAAAAGATAATAAAATTATAAATAATAAACATACTAATAATACAGTTATAATTCTTATATTAAATTAATATCAAGACACATTAAATATTATCTTATCCCATATATAAAAATAAATATAAATAAAAAAAGCAATGGATAAATTAATTATCTTTATCCATTATAATATTTTAAAACTAATAATATGAAATTAATAAAATATATATATCCCCTATTTTTATAAAAATTTAAAGTAGGGGACTAATTTTAAAATTTTGCAGACATAATTTCCGCTATCTTATCTAATACTTCACCAGCATTTTTTTCATCTATTTTATCATATCCAAGTTCTCTTAATGCTCTAAATTTAGCAGTATTTAATTCTTGAGTACGAGACATTTTTTCTTCTTTTTTAGCAGCCAAAACTTCTTCCCAGCGCCTATGAGATTCCGCTAGTTTCGAACGTGAGGCTCCCCCATTACCATACAATGTAATAGCAGAAAACATGATGCTCTCAAAAATAAATTGATTATTTTCATCAAATATATATTTATTAGGAGAAGTATATCCAAAGTTCTTTGAGAAGAAAGCCAATATATATTTTAATTCTTTATTAGTATTCAAATTTTGAATAAAATTGTAAACATATTCTACTAATGCTGAATTTTCTTCGCTTCTCCCCTTCCCTTCCACTAATATATTTTTTAACATAATCGCAATATCATTAATTAATCTAGACTCTTCTTTATCCAATCCAGATAAATCAATAGATACATTTTCTTTTGATTTATCATTAGAAGTAACCTTTTTATCAGTAAATATCTTACTTGACACTTCTTTTAAATAATCACTTGTAATTTGTTTTTTAATAATTTCTTCTTTTGAAGAAACGCCTAATAAATCAAATAATAGTTTACACTTTTCTTTAGGAAATTTTGACAAATCATCGCCATCTAAATAATTATAAACCATTTGTCTAGATACTCCTAAATACTTTGATAAATTAACTTTAGAAATACTTGCTTCTTTTAGTATTTGATTTATTTTATCAATAACATTCATTATTGCCATCCTCCTATGTATATTACATATATATTTTATCATTAACACTTCTTTAATGTCAAGTAAACTAATTAAATTTCCAAAAGTTATCAAAAAAAAGACTATTTAATAAAATAGTCTTTACAGTTACAAACCGTTCGTATCCTTAATAATACCACCGCCAAGACAAATATCGCCATCATATAATACACAAAATTGGCCTGGTGTCACTGCCCTTACACCATTATATTTTACTTTTATAGTATTATTATCCAAATATTCAACTTCAATCTTAATATCTGGCTGTCTATATCTAAATTTACATGTACATTTATTTGGCCTTTCCTCAGTCATGTAATTAAATTCTTCAATAATAGCTTCAGTACTATATAGAGAGCTACTGTCATCACCTATAGCCACATATAATATATTTTTATCCAAATCTTTTTTTACAACAAAGCATCTATTTTCTGTACCACCAATATTAAGACCTCTTCTTTGACCAATTGTATAATACATAAGTCCAATATGTTTTCCCAGCTTCTCCCCAGTATCAATATTAACTATATCACCTGGTATATTTGGTAAATAATTTTCCAAAAATTTGGTGAAGTTTCTTTCGCCAATAAAACAAATGCCCGTCGAGTCTTTCTTTCTAGCGGTAACGAGTCCAAACTGCTCTGCTATTTTTCTTACTTCTGGCTTTTCCATCTCTCCTAATGGAAATAAGACATCTTTAAAAATATCTTTATCAACATAAGCAAGGAAATAAGACTGATCTTTATTTAAATCCTTAGCCTTAGCTAGCTTTCCGTCTTTTATTCTAGCATAATGACCTGTAGCAATGTAATCTGCCTTTAACTCTTTAGCTTTTTTATAAAATAAGTCGAACTTAATATACTTATTGCACATAACATCAGGATTGGGTGTTCTTCCCTTTTTTAATTCATCTAAAAAATACGTAAAGACAAAATCCCAATATTCTCTAACAAAATCAACGCGATGAAGAGGAATACCAATTTTATTGCAAACTTCAAGAGCATCATTATAATCCTTTTCCTGAGGGCAAATATCATTATCTAAATTAGGATTACCCAAATAATCATTATTAATAGTACTATCCCAGTTACGCATAAAAAGGCCTACTACATTATAGCCCTGCTCTTTTAACAATATCGCAGCAACAGAAGAATCAACTCCTCCTGACATACCAATAACAACGGTTTTCATACTACTACCCTCTTTCAGGTAATAATTATATCATAAAATTAAAATTAAATAAACAATTTTATAACTAATTTCATCATTGAGGGAAGTAAAAAGGCTTCTGAAAGAGATGAAACAGTAATAATACTAAAGGATATTAATAGTATTAATAAATATTTTTTTATATAACTTTTTAAAATAATATTATTAGCCTTATTAAAAATGCTTTTAAACAGCATAATAGAAAAAGTAAATGAATAAACACTAATTATTATTATCATTAAAAAATTAATTATAGTAGTGGGAAACACATAAATAAATGATGAAATAATACCCTTATAACCATAAACCGCTATAAAAGAAGAAATAGTAAAACCCACTATAAAGCCTTTTAAATATGTTAAAAATATATTAAAAACAATTCCAATAATTGAAGCACCTAATAACCATATAAGTATAATGTATAAAGAATTTTCAATAAAAGCATTTTTAAGTGCATCAATATTATTTATTTTATTTGTATTAATATTAGACATAAAACTAGTAATTTTAGATGAAACTAATTCTTTGTCGCTGCTATTTAAAATAATTAAAAAAATAGTACCAGATATTATACCTAACAATATTATAAATATCACAAATAAATTAATCTTTTTATTAGGAAGAACTATGCTTAGAAAATTATTAAATCTATTTTTCATATATTATCACCACTTAAGTATATTAAAAATATATTGAAAATATGCAAAACATTTAGTATAATTAAATAGTGAGGTGTTAATAAATGAGCAATAATAAAAAGAAAAAGAAAAAAGCAAAAAACATAACTACTAAAATATTTGCATATATAATGCTTTTTTTAGGAGTTGTTTCTGCTATTTCAAGTATACTAGCATATGCACTATCATCTAAATAGTGTTTTTTTTATTTTATAAAGGCAAATAATAATCCAACTGAAACAATAAAAGTAATAATACCAAGTAGTATATAAGAGACAAATCCAGCATTAGAAGTTTTATTTTTTTCTTCTTTTTCAATATTTTTTAACATATTATCAAAAGTTTCAACTTCTACTTCAAAAGTCTTCTCTAACTTTGGTTCGTTTTCCTTTCCTACTACAAAATTCATACTTGGTGTTTCTACAACATTATAAGAATGATAACTACCATTTTCCTTTACTAAATCAACTACTGTTTTATATTCAATCCTATTATTATATCTAGATACATACCAATTAGTAAAAGCTTTAAAAGAATCATTATTAATAAAATATATATTACTGTTAACTTTTATTTTGTTTTTAGTCAAGAACTTATAAGCTTCATTAAATATTTCTCCAAGATTTTTATCCATCTGCTGATATAATTCAATATCGTTAACTACTCTAATTCGATCGAGAATTTTATCATAAAAAATAGGAAGTATTAATGTAATATTATAATTATCAATGTTTTTATAATAATTAATAAGCTCACCTTCTACTTTACTTAAATCATTTTTATTTAAATCATACATTTCATAATTACTTTTAAGTCTAATAGTAATATTTGTTTCATTATAATCCTTATAAGGAACTAATATATAAAAACCAAATTTACTGTTAGATAAATAATATATATAATGTTTTTCTAATTTACATATAAGAGTCTCTTTCATATTATCCTCCTACTCTATCTAATGTAATTATAGCAAAAAAAAAGTAACTTGTCATTACTTTTTATTATTTTTATCAATATATTTTAAACTAACAGCGGTTTTATTTAATTTCTTTATTGCACTAATTTTTAATTGGCTAATTCTTTGAGTTGATAAATTCAAAATTTTTGATATTTGATTTTGTTTATATTGCATTCCACCATATAATCCATAATGTAATTTTAAAAATAGTAGTTCATTTTTATTCAAATCAGTTTTATCAATTATTTCATATAGGCTATATCTATCGATAATTTTATCAATATCACATTGATTTGCTTGAGATATAGAATGAATAGATAGATAATCAACTATATCATTTAAATTTTGACAGTCCTGTGTTATATCAGACATCAAATATACATCATTATATATCTTTTCAAATTTTTTTATCTCATCTACATCAATATTATAATGCTCTGAAATTTCTTTTTGAGTTGGCTCTCTTCCTAGAATGTTTGTTAGTTCTTTTACCTTTCTATTATAGCTTTTTAGTTCCTCCATCAATCTAACAGGTAAAGATATTATTCTAGTTTTCTCATCAACAGCTCTTTTTATACAACGATCGATCACTAGAAATGCATAACTCGAAAATGCAATATCTGCTTTTTTAGCATATCCATCAATAGCTTTAATTAATCCAACATTTCCCTCTTGTATAATATCAAGAAATGGTAACCCACAATTAATATATTTTAGAGCAATACATCTTACTAATCTTAAATTTCTCTGAATAAATATTTTACGAGCTCTTTTATCCCCCAGAGAAATTTGATATAAAAGTACTTCTTCCTCATCCTTTTTAAGTAGAGGAAGGTTAATTAAATTATTATACCAAACCATTGTATCTACATTATACTCATCATATGTAATTTCATCCTCTAATCTCTTATATAATTGATTTAGTTCTATATTGTTCACAAAATATCACCCCTCAGTAAATATTTGTGGAATATTATATCACAAAAAGAAAAAAAAAGATACTTTTATAAAATAAATCTAACTAGCATAAATATAAATCCTATAATAAAAAACAATATCACATGGTATTTATCATTATATTTCTTAGTACTAGGAAGTAACACTCTAAAAGATATTTCAAGCATTATTCCCGCTACTATAGATAATATTATACCAAGCATTAAATTAGTCATTACTCTTCTTAAAAATAAATAACATAGAATAGCTCCTAAAGGTTCAGATAAAGCTGAAATTAATGTATATAAAAAAGCTGTTTTTTTATTTCCTGTACTATAATAAATAGGAACTGATATGGTTATACCTTCAGGTATATTATGCATTGCAATAGCAATTGCTAACGATATTCCTAATTTTATATTATTAGAACTAGCCATAAAAGTAGCAATACCTTCGGGTATATTATGTAAAACGATTGCCAGTAGTGAAATTATACCAACCCTAAATAATGATTTATTATTTATATTTCCAATATCAGGAACATAGTAATCAATTATCATCGAAATAGTAATTCCAAATAAAATACCCAAAAAACATAATATAGTTGTACCTAATGAAGATAATTTATTATTAATAAGAATAATACTTTCAGGAATCAAATCAGTAATAGAGGTACATATCATTACGCCAGAAGCAAAAGATAGTGAACTAACTATTATTTTATTATAACTTTTTCTTTTTATGAAAATAACAAAAAAGCCTATAATAGTAGAAATACCTGCCAATGTAGTTATTAAAAAGGCATATAAATTACTATTCATTGTTATCACCCAATTAAACATATGAAAAAAAGTACTATTTTATTTTTTAGTACTTTTATTTTTTATCTTTATTTTAGTTTTATTTTTTTCAAATAAATATAAATAATCTATTTTATAATCCTCAATATTAGTTGTGACAAGACTATCTTTTATAACATAATCTTTTTTAGTAGTATCAGTGGAATACCATTTTTCACCAAGCAAATCAAAGTAATAATCATAATCTTCAGAGTATAAAACTACTTGTTCTATATATGAAAACTTTATTTTTCTGCGATGATAAATATTACCCACAAAAAAATTATTTTCCATATTTAACCACCTTATAAATGTTGTCTTTTACTGTATTAATATCTAATACTAAAGAAAAATCTATCTTAGTAAAAGTATTTCTTATATCATTTAAAATATAACTATAATTATCAATTACTTTGTAAATATTAAAAACATAATATATAGATAATAAGAGCGTAATAATATTGATGACAAGTATATCAAATATCTGATTAATCAATAGAAAAACCGCTAATAAAATTAAATAGATTAAAATCTTAGTAACCATTTTCATAAAGAAATAATTATAACTATTTCTTGCAGAATCACTTTGCTTTTCTAAGAAACAATTCTTCATACTATTACCTTCTTTCCTCATAGATGGATATATATCATACAATAAATAACGAATTTTGTCAAGAAATTACTATATATTAAATAATTCCCTAGGAGTCTTAGTCTTAACTAATTTTCTTTCTAACACTTTAGCAGGATCTTCTTTATATCCTGTATAACCAAATAAATATGATAAATAATTTTTAACGGTCATATTATTAATCATTTCATTTTCAATATCCATACCAATATTTTTTAAGGCATCTTTATATAATCCTTGAAATACATATAGTAGACTACCTATATTATGATATAAAGCACTATCTTTGTCTCTATTTATAATAAAAGAATCAAAATCAATTAGTTTTATATTAGAGTCTCCTACTATAGCATTTCGATAGTATAAATCAAATGTTTCAATATTATTATTAGCAAGAATTACCATTTCCTTATGAAGTCTAGCCAAATTATCTAAGGTGTATTCAGTAGGCATATCAAGAATACTTATTTTCGTTTTTTCTAAGTACTCCATAGTATAAGCCTTTATTTTACCATCGATATAAAAAGGTATACCAAGTTTAACTAAGCCATCAAGAGATAAATACTTTATAATATCATATACTTTTTCATTAAAATAATTAGATGGATCTCTATTTAGTACCTTTAAACATTCATCATCACATATTTTATATACTTTTGCATTTCTTCCACGATCAAAATAACTATCTTTAGAAATGTTATAACTATATTTATTACCTTCTTTATCATAAAAAACCATGAGTACCCCCTAAAAGCAGTGAATACTATAACATAATTAGGAATATTTGTCAAAAAAAGAGTAGCTAAGCTACTCTACTGTTACTGATTTAGCTAAATTTCTAGGTTTATCAATATCACAACCTTTTAATTTAGCAACATTATATGCAAGCATTTGCATTGGAACTATTACTAATAAAGGATTTAATATTTCATCATAGTCATCTATTTCAATAGAATAATTATAAAAATCCTCTTTTAAATTAGTAATAGCAATTATTTCTGCTCCACGAGAAGAAACCTCTTTTAAATTACTTATAGTTTTATCACTAATAGTTTTATCTGTTACAATAGATATTACACCAAAATCCTTATCAATTAGTGAAATACTACCATGTTTTAATTCTCCTGCTTGAAAAGCTTCACTATGAATATAAGATATTTCTTTTAATTTTAAGCTTCCCTCCATAGCTAAATAATAATCAATTCCTCGTCCTAAATAAAATACATGCTCTTTTTTAGCTACTATTTTAGCAATACTCAAATAATCATATTCATTAATATACTTAGTAATTAAATTAGGAAGTAGTTTTAAATCATCTATAGCTTTTCCTTCATACTTTGTATCTTTTATAGCCATTAATAATAATACTATTATTTGTGATAAATATGCTTTAGTAGTTGCCACTGCTATTTCAATACCAGCTTCAGTATATACTACATATTTAGCTTCTCTTGCTATTGAAGAATCTTTTCTATTAACAATAGCAAGTGTATCAATATTATTCTCCTTTGCTAGTTTTAATGCTGCTAATGTATCAGCAGTCTCTCCTGACTGAGATATTAATAGTACTAAAGTATCTTTATCAAAGAAATTCTTTTGATATCTATATTCTGATGCGTAGTAGACATTAACTTTAATATTCTTATATTGTTCTATATAATATTTACCTATTTGTCCTGCAAAAGAAGCGGAACCACAAGCAACTATATCAATACATTTATATTTATTCAAATCAAAAATATCCTTTACATTACCATTATCAGTATATAAATTTAAATGTTTTTTTACAATATCAGCTTCCTCGTTTATTTCTTTTAGCATAAAATGATCATAACCATTTTTACTAATAGCTTCTTTGTCAAAATTGAATTCTTTTATTTCTTTCTTTATTTCATTTAAATTTCTATCATAAATAGATACTTTATTACTAGTCACTTTAACAATATCATAATTATCTAACAATATATATTTATTAGTTACATGAAGTACCGCTGGTATATCACTAGCTAAAATATTTTCCTTCTCACCTATTCCAACAATTAGAGGGCTATCCTTTCTAATACCATATATTATATCAGGTTCATCCTCACATATAATATTAAAAGCATAACTACCTTTCAATACATTAGTAAGCTCTGATAAACTTCCTAACATATTACCTGTTCTATTATATATATAATCTAAATAAGCAGAGGCAACTTCTGTATCTGTATCGCTTTTAAAAATATAACCTTTACTTATTAATTCTTTCTTTAATTCATTATAATTCTCAATAATCCCATTATGAACAAGAGTAATCTTTCCTTGTTTATGAGGATGAGCATTAGTATCATTAGCTACTCCATGAGTTGCCCATCTTGTATGGGATATTGCAATATCAATATCTTCCTTATAATCTAAACATTTATCTAGATTAACTATAGGTCCTTCTTTTTTTATTATGTTTATTTTATTATTCTTCATATATGCAATACCTGAAGAATCATAACCACGATATTCCAAGGATTTAAGACCTGTCATAACCTTAGATATACCATTTTCTTTTCCTGCATAACCTACTATGCCACACATATTTACTCCTATCTTATATTCAGTCATTATATTGTTACAATTTTAATTTTGCTTTTTGATAATAACCTAATGAGCATATAAACCCAAAGCAGCATCCGCCGAATATTCGATAAACCACTTTCCTCGTTAACTATTTCTAGTCTGGCGCTAAGTTAATAATTATCCTCCCATCTATTACTAACTTTACTATAGTATATCAAAATATAATATAAATGTAAACTGAATATAATGATTTTCCATATTTTATCTTTCATACTTATAATTAAAAAGTAAATAATAATAATGTAGTCTGTGATATAAGTAAAAGGAGATGTTATTTTATGTTTTTTAAAAAAATAAAAAACAAATTTTTAATGCTTCTTCTACTACTTATTATGCCCAGCATTGCATTAGCTTATTCAGATTATGTAATAGCAGGAGGAGAAAATATTGGTATATCCCTTCACTCAAACGGAGTAATAATTGTTGGATCTTATGAAGTTGAAGGAAATAATCCTGCTAGAGAAAGTGGATTAAATAATGGCGATAGAATAATCAAAGTTAATGATACAGAAACTCCAAGTATAGAAAAAATGTTAGATATAATTGAAAATTTAAATGCAAAAGATAATATTAAAATAGCATATATTAGAGGTAATAAGGAATATACTACTAATCTTAGTTTAAAGAAAGATACAAATAATGTTTACAAAACAGGATTATATGTTAAAGATAGTATAACAGGAGTTGGCACATTAACATTTATTGATCCAAACACAAAGAAATTTGGAGCATTAGGTCATGAAATAATTGAAAAAAATACTGGGCAAAAACTTGAAATAAAAGATGGAAGTATCTACTCATCTACTGTAACAGGAATAATTAAAAGCACAATTGGAACTCCTGGAGAAAAAAATGCTAAATATGATAGTACTAATATATTTGGAAATGTAAAAGAAAATACTACAAGAGGTATCTTTGGTGAATATACAAAAGAAATACCTGATAAAAAACTATATAAAGTAGCAAGCCCTAATGAAACAAATGAAGGAAATGCTACTATTCTAACTGTAATAGAAGATGATAATGTCGAAGAATTTAAAATAAATATATTAAAAGTAAGTTTAAATACTGATTCTTCTAAAAACATATTATTTGAAGTAACAGATAATATTCTTCTTAAAAAAACTGGTGGTATAGTTCAGGGTATGAGTGGTAGTCCAATTATTCAAAATGATAAAATAATAGGAGCAGTAACCCATGTAGTAGTTGATGATCCCACTAAAGGATATGGTACTTTTATTACTAAAATGTTAGAAGAAGCAGAAAATTAATAGAGTCTTAGGACTCTTTCTTTATAGTTTTTTTGAAAGATAATTTTTTTATCTCTCAAAATACAAAAAAAAAAATACTCAGTTAATTAAACATAATAAATACTTATTATCAAAATAATTATATTTAAAAAAAAGAGCTCAATGAACTCTATTCTTCTACTGTAAACTCTTCTAATTTACCATTTTCAAGCATAATTTTATTTACTTTATCAGATACTTCATTAAGCTTATCTGAACACTCTTTAGCAAGTTTCATAGCCTCAGTATATTTATTAATAGCATCATCTAATGGTACTTCTCCACTTTCTAATTCTTTTACTATTTCCTCTAATGTTCTAATTTTATCTTCAAAACTAATTTCTTCTTTTTTCGTAGCCAATTCTACTCACCTACCTTTATTATTTTACTAATTAATTCTCCATCTTTTAATGTTATTTTTATTTCATCATCTTTCATAATTTTTTTAATACTAGATATTACCTTGTTATCTTTCTTTATAATAGAATAACCTCTAGATAAAGTATTTAAAGGATTTAGTACTTCTAATTTAGATATTAAATGGTTAAGAGATTGCTCTTTGTATTTATATAAAACATTGGGATTATTAAGCACATAACTATTATTTAAAGTATATACTTTAATCTTAGCATTATCTACTAACTTTAATATAGACTTATTTAAATTATCCATAAGAATATCTAATTTCTGTTCTTTTATTTCATACATACTAATAGGTCTGGATAAAATATAACTACTCTTTAAACTATCTAATTTTTTTCTATTAATAGTAAGAATATTACTAATAGCAGTATAGCTTCTGCTTCTAGCAGAATCTAAGTATGTAATAATAGTATTAATATCAGGTACTGCTAGTTCACCAGCAGCAGTTGGAGTAGGAGCTCTAAGATCCGCTACATAATCAGATATTGTAATATCAATTTCATGACCTACAGCACTAATTACAGGTATATTACATTCATATATGGCTCTAGCTACTATTTCCTCATTAAAAGGCCATAAATCCTCTAGAGATCCTCCTCCACGACCTACTATTAAAGTATCAAGTTCTAATTCATCACGAAGTGAATCTGCCAATTTAATTTTTTTAGCGATATCACTTGCGGCATTTTCACCTTGCACTAAAGCAGGAAATAAAATAATCTCTGTAATTGGATATCTTCTTTTAATCGTCGTTAAGATATCCTTAATTGCTGCACCAGTAGGAGAAGTAACTACTCCTACTCTTCTCGGAATTCTCTTAATTTTCTTTTTCTTTTCTTTATCAAATAAACCTTCACCAGATAATTTCTTCTTTAGTTCTTCAAAGGCTACATACAGAGCGCCAATACCATCTGGCATCATATCCTCAACATATATTTGATATGAACCAGAAGCCTCATAAACATCAATTTTACCAGTTACTAATACTTTCATGCCATCATTAGGTACAAATTTTATATTCTTATTATTAAAAGAAAACATAACAGCATTTATTCTACTATTCTCATCTTTTAAAGTAAAATAATAATGCCCTCTAGAATGAGCCTTAAAATTAGATACTTCTCCCTTTAAATATACCTTTTTTAGTAATAAATCATCATTAATAACTTCTTTTATATATTTATTTACTTCTGAAACAGTAATATAATTATTGTTCATTATCTAACCTTTCATGATATATTTTATCAAGTACTCCATTAATCATTTTAGACACCTTCTCATCAGAATATTTCTTTGATAATTCGATAGCTTCATTAATGCTTACAAGTGGTGGTGTCTTTGTATACATAAGTTCATATATAGCCATCCTAATAATTGCTTGATCAGTAAGGCCAAGTCTTTCAATATTCCAATTTTCTAAATATTTACCTGCTTTTTCATCTATTTTATCAATATTGTCTAATACACCATTAATAAGTAAATTTAAAAATTCAATATCAATTCTCTTTCTTTCTTCAATTTCAATATCCTCTAACATTTCTTCTATAACTTCTTCGATAGTATATTTAATATTGTTTTTATTATATAAGAAAATTTGATATAAAATAGTCATAGTCTTTTCTCTCGTAATTGTTCTACTTGTTTTCATCTGCCACACCTCAATAAATATCATATCACAAAAGAGATTTTTTTTAAATACAAAAAGAAAAAAACATCACTATAAGTGACATTTTATTCTATTATTATTTTTAATCTAGATTTATTTTTAGATTGCTTACGATAATCATCACAAATATCTTTCAACTCGCCATATTCATTTTTTGAAATCGGAAAGCCATATAACAATCTTTCCGGATATGATAACTCTTTTCCATATTCTATCAACTCTTTATTCTCTTCATACTGATTAGTTTCTTTAAAAAATGTTTCTAATGGATAAGATAAAGAGCACTCATTGATAGCGTAGCCATCTATAAGATAATTATATAACATTCTTTTCTTTCTAAATATTTGATCATGATATTTTAAAAAATTCTCTGATAAAATATTAATACACCACATAACTGATTTTATATTTGCAAGCCTTTCATCTGGTATATAGTCATGTAACTCCCCAATTCTTTCTTTAATAATCGCATGATTACTAATTTCTAATAATCTATTTTGCAGTTTATTATTATGCCTTTTTTCTTGAGTAACATGAGCAAATTCATGAAGTATTATAACTAATATTCCAATATTCTTATCCAATTGAGTAATATCATATTTATCTAAAGCAGAAATATCAATATAAATACTTTTATTATGTGAATTATATAAACCATCAAAATATTTTTCTTCTTTGTTCTTAGTATTATATCTATATACAAGAACTTTTTTTAGATAATCTTCACAGTGATAGTATTTCCTTAAAATAAATAATATATCTCTAACAAATTCAAAATCAGCAGGTTTATTTTCATATTCATCTAGAATACTCAATATCTCTTTTATCATATTTCCCCCTCAAGTAGAAAATATGATAACACAAAATTATAAAAAAGTAAACAATTATTCGCTTTTCTCTGTACTGTTAGGTATAATTTCTTGATACTTAGTTATATCCTCAATAACTTTTACAAATAGATTCATATTAATTTTACCTTTATCTTTATCTTCATTTAATATAATTACATTAGTTATATCTTCGATATTCTGGTATTTTTCTTTTAATAACTCCTTTACTTTTTTAACGGAAGCTTCCTTCGCTTCTTCATAATTATATTTCTTATCAATTATATTAGTTTCGTATTGATACTCAATAATAAAATTAAATGGAAAGATAATATCATTAAATATATATTTAATATCCTTATCAAATGATTTATATTCATTAAAATCAAAGAAAGGTATTCTTTTATTAATAATATTAAGCACTAATACTTTTTTCTTATTGCCAGTATATATAACTTCATGATAGTGATATGGAAAAACTATCGACACATTATACCAGACTTCTCCAATTACTCTTCCACTAGCAGAATCCACTGCTATTTCGTTATTAGGTTTAATAATCTCAGGAGATATTATTACCTCACCTTTCTTTACATAAGTATCTGTTTTTTTTACCTTTTCCCCACTTTCAGCATAAATTCTTTTAATGACGGCATTTTTACTAGCCACTATTTCATATATTCTATTATCCTTACTTTTCTTATTCAAGATTCTTTCTTCTACTCTTACAATATATTTAGTACCATTTCTAATTATCTCTAGCCATTCTATTTTATCTTTATTATTTTCTAATATTTTATTTTCTATCTCTTCAATTTCATCATAACTCTTTACAAAGGAATACTTTTTTATACCATAATTAGATAATTCTTCAATTAAAGAATTAATTAATTTATTATTGGAATGAATAACTTCTACTTTAAATATTATATTAGATAATATAGTGATTGTTATTATTCCAATAATTAAAAATACAAAAATATACATATTTTTCTTAATAAATTTTAATATATTTAGTTTACCATAATACTTTATTACCTTTATATCATAAATAGCTTTATATTTTAACACATCAGCATAATCATTATAATCTATAATCAAATCTACTTCCTTATATGATACAGGTATTACCTTAACAATATTAATCTTGTTTCTAATCAATCTTTTAATAAAATTATTTGTATTTTTTCCACTTACTCTGATTCTAACATCACTTGAAAAAAATCTAAATATTTTATCTTTCATATACAATCACCCTTAAATAAAAGTAATTTTCTTAATATCACCAGTAATTAATATTTCTTCCTCCATCATTTTAGATATAACAAGATTATCCCCTTCTACATAATATGAATTATTATTAAATTCAAAAGAAATTAAAGAAGAAGAAAAATCTAATATTTTAGTATAATTAATAACATCTAATGATTTATTCTTATATATCATACTAAAATTATTATCATTTATATAATTATCTACTACTCTAAATAATCTATTTTTTTTCATAATAATATATATGATTAATAGAAATAAATTATGATAATAGAAAAAATACCTTATTTTAGGTATTCGTAGTGTAACTTTAGCACATATTTGCATAAGTTATATTGAATATAAAAAAGGGGTGGATTATATGTGTAATAATGACAACAATTCTTGTGAGAATTGCATCGCGGATATCCTTAAAGTTATCCTATTACTTCAACAAAGTGTCTGCAAAAGCGATTGCTGCTTAGAAACATGTGATAGAGGTTTCTTAGGACAAAATAGCAGTTTATACTATAATACTAGACCAATAGTATTATATACATGTGGTACAGGAAGTGAACCACTAGCAATGCCAATAAGTAAGGATCCTTCAGTTACCACTACTAGTACGGTCTTTAGATTAGAAAAATTAGATGATTGCTGTGCAACATGCAGAGTACTAGCACCAAATACTGATACAACTAGTATGTTTCCATACGAAGCAACAAATTCTTTCTTTACAATTAATCTAAATTGCGTCTGTGTCCTAAGATGCTTAGATGATACATTTGTTGATTGTATTTAAAATAGGTTTAATTACCTATTTTTTTCTTTACTAAGCTATATATTTTATTATGTATTTCTTCAATACTAAGCATTTCATCATTATTTGAGCATTCAACAAAATCCCAACTATATTTATTAGCAATATATATTGAAGTATCCGATACTTTTCTCATGAATTCTAAATCGCTTTCATGAATATCATCTTTTACTCCTGTTTCTCTTTTTCTTTTTTCTTTTAAACTTTTCGCAAGTTCAAAAGGTACATGCAAGAATATTACTAAATCAGGGATTGGAAGACTAAGCTTATTATATTCATAATCATAGATATAATTAATAAATTCTTCTCTTCTATTTTTATTCTCAATTGATGTGGCTTGATATATTAATGACGAAGTAGTATATCTATCTAAAACAATAATACCATCTTTTTCAAATTCATTCTTTAAACCAGTTTCCCAAGTTATAGCCCTATCTTGAGCATATAAACTATTAACAAAGTAAGGAGATAATTCACTAATTTTACCAAAATTTCCTTTTAGGTATTCCTCTACAGGTCTACCCTGATATGTTCCATAACTAGGAAAATGATGTTTAATAATATTATATCCTTCCTTTTGCAATCTATCTATTAATAAATTATATTGAGTGCTCTTACCTACCCCATCACAAGATCCTTCAATTACAATTAATTTTCCCATTATTTAACCCTCTTTCTCGTATATTTATTCCTAGTATAATTAAGTTCATTATATGAATATTCTCCTAGTACTTCTACATCCCATTCATTAACATCAAATTCCGGAAAGAAAGTATCAGCATTAAAGTATTCATCTACTTCAGTTAAATACATTGTATCTACGTATGGAATAAATTGTTGGTATATAGAAGCACCTCCTATCACCATAAATTCATCTTTATTGGTGCCAATATAATTAAGTAGCTTATCCATACTATCAAATGAATTAACATCAAAACTAACATCTAAGTTATCAGGAGATAAAACAAAGGCAGTTCTATTTTCAAAAGCTTTAGAAGGCATACTAAATAAAGTATTTCTCCCTACTACTACATTTTTACCCCAAGTCATTTCTTTATAAAAGACTAAATCCTCTGGTATATGCCACAACAAATGATTATCTAATCCTAATTCTCTATTTTTACCAATAGCGGCTATTAAACTTAAATTTTTCATCATATCCTCCTTATTGGGCAACATCCATAGATATCTTACCCATATGCTTATAATTTACCACTTTTATATCCATTAATTCTTTTGAATTATCAAACTTAAAGAAATTATCTATATCTGGATTAATCCATAATTTGGGTTTAACTGGATCTAGTATCATATCAATAACTCTAATATCACTATCCATGACTTGATATTCTTTTGAATTCTTATCTAAAACTAATATTTCTTTTTCTAAATTATCCTTCATTGATATAAGCTCTTCACTACCCAGTTTAGATAATTCATCATATTTTTTCCCTCTCCTCAATTGTTCTTTCATACCATCAATTTCATTTACATAGATATGGGGATCATTAATTGAATATGATATAGTTGTAGGAGTTAAACCAGTAACTTGAGCAATCATTTTAAGTAAGCAAGCATACTGAGTTACATTAAAAGGAAGCCCTAAAGGTACATCGCAACTTCTTTGATGAACCATTAAACTAAGCTCATTTCCCGTTACATTCCATTCCGTACTCCAAACACAAGAGGGAAGAACCGCAGTTCTAAGAAATTCATCTTGCCATAAACTTTTAACTTTTCTTCGATCAGTAGTAGCATAATTCTTAATTGACTCAATTAGCATTTCAGTATGATTATATCTATTTACTATAAATCCATATGCAGTACCAATTGTATAGGCATAATCTTTTCCATACCATTTAGCAGCTTTAATATTTTTCCCATCGATTTTACTCTTAGCTTTCATAACATTACCATTATCATCTAATTTATTTTTAAATTTATTTTTAAGACCAAAAGGATCAGATACAGGAACACTTAAAGGGTCTATTACATCAACTTCTTTATCAGCATCAAAATTTATCGTATTTGGTTCATATATTCTATAAATACCATCTTCATCTACCATCCACTCATCCCATATATGAACATTTCTCTCTTGCAATTCTCTTACATCATTAGAGCCCATTTGCCATATCCATAACATTTCCGTAATAGCTTGTCTTGCAAAAAACTGTTTAGTAGTAAGTATTGGGTCTTCATTTCTCAAATCAAATTTAAAGGAATATTCAGGTATTTTAATAGTATTTATTCCTGTCCTATTCTCCACTTCTATTCCTTCATCTAATATTTTTTTAACTAATTTTAAATACTCTCTATCAAACTCTGTCATCTTATACACTCCTATTACAATGATAACATAATGACATTTAATAATCAATTCATTTTAACTATCAGTTTACAAAATATTTTAGCAATCTATATTGACAATTGCTAAAAAGGTGCTATAATATATATGAAAGAAAGGGTGATATATATGAATATGAATAATCCGTATGAAGAAAATTTACAAAATCCATTAGAAAAATATGGTAGAGATATTACTTCACTAGCTAAAGATGGTAAAATAGATCCAGTAATTGGGCGTGATGAAGAAATTAGAAGTATTACAAGAATATTATCTAGAAAAACAAAAAATAATCCTGTATTAATTGGGGAACCAGGTGTTGGTAAAACCGCTATTATCGAAGGTCTTGCTCAAAGAATTATAAAAGGTGATGTTCCAGATAATTTAAAAGGAAAAACATTATGGGAATTAGATATGGCGTCTCTAATCGCAGGAGCTAAATATCGTGGTGAATTTGAAGAGAGATTAAAAGCTGTATTAAAAGAAATCAAGGAATCTGACGGTAATATCATCATGTTTATTGATGAAATACATATGATAGTAGGAGCAGGTGCCCTTGAAGGAGCTATGGATGCAGGTAATATGTTAAAGCCAATGCTTGCTCGTGGTGAAATCCATTGTATAGGAGCTACTACTCTAAATGAATACAGAAAATATATTGAAAAAGATGCTGCCCTAGAGAGAAGATTCCAAAAGGTATTAGTAAAAGAACCTTCTGTACTTGATACTATAACTATACTTAGAGGACTAAAATCAAAGTTTGAAGTATTCCATGGTGTTAATATTAAAGACAAAGCACTAATAGCGGCTGCTACCCTATCAGATAGATATATAACAGACAGATTTCTCCCTGATAAAGCAATTGATCTAGTAGATGAAGCATGTTCTACTATTAAGGTGCAAATGAATTCAGTGCCTACTGAGCTAGACGTTTTAGAAAGAAAAATAATGACCCTTGAAGTAGAAAAAGAAGCATTAAAAAAAGAAAAAGATGATATATCTAAAAACAGAGTTAATGATATTGATAATGAATTATCTACATTGAAAAATAAAGAAAAAGATTTAAGAGTCAAATGGGAAGATGAGAAAAATATTAATACTTCAATTAATAAAAAGAAAGAAGAAATTGATAAAGCAAACTTTGATCTAGAAAACGCTGAAAATAATTATGACTTAGAAAAAGCTGCTAAACTAAGACATGGTATTATTCCTAAACTTGAAAAAGAATTAAGAGAACTAGAAGAAAGAAATAAAAATGATATTTTATCTGATACAGTTGGTGAAGAAGAAATAGCCTCTATTATATCTAAATGGACTAATATCCCAGTATCTAAATTAACTAAAGGAGATAAAGAAAAAGTACTTAATCTTGAACAAAATATGAAAGAAAGAGTTAAAGGCCAAGATGAGGCTTTAAAATTAGTAAGTAATGCCATTTTACGTTCAAGAGCGGGTATCAAAGATCCTAATAGACCTATTGGTTCATTTATCTTCTTAGGACCTACTGGTACTGGTAAAACAGAAGTAGCTAGAACTTTAGCTTATGAACTATTTGATGACGAAAGACATATGATAAGAATCGATATGTCCGAATATATGGAAAGCCATTCCGTAGCTAGATTAATCGGAGCTCCTCCAGGATATGTTGGCTATGATGAAGGCGGACAATTAACTGAGGCAGTAAGACGTAATCCCTATTCTATTATCCTATTTGATGAAATAGAAAAAGCTCATAAAGATATCTTTAATGTATTATTACAAATATTAGATGATGGAAGAATAACAGATGGTCAAGGCAGAACCGTAGACTTTAAAAACACTATAATTATAATGACTTCAAATCTAGGTAGTGAATATATATTAGATAATAATATAAATGCCAAAGAATTAGTGTTAAAAGAATTAAAAAGCACTTTTAAACCAGAATTCTTAAATCGTATTGATGAAATAGTAATATTTAATTCACTATCTAAAGAAATAGTAAGAGAAATATTGGATAAAATAATTAAAGATACCGAAAAAAGATTAATAAATAAAAACTTACATCTATTAATTACTGATAATGCCAAAGAATATATAATCAATTCATCATACGATGAGAAATATGGTGCAAGACCAATTAAAAGATTTGTAAGTAAAAATATTGAAACTTTAATCGCCGAGAATATCATTAATGATAATATTAAATATGGAGATAATATTATTATCGATATTAAAGATAATAAAATAGTTTTATCCACTAAATAATGTAAACTAATGTCAACAATTATTGACATTAGTTTTCTTTTACTATATATTTATTATAGGAGGTATCTTAAATATGTATGATAATAATGGATATGATAAAAAAAGTGGAGAAGCAGATTACACAGACGCATGGAAAAATGTATTAAAAGGAAACAATCAACCTGCAAGAAATCAACTAGATAATTTAACAGCAAATAGTACCAAGAAAGGAAAAACAAAAAAGAGTTTATTTGACATATTGAGCACGCCAAAATTAAAAAAAGCAATTATTGGAGCAATAACTACAATTACCATTTTAGGTACAACTTATGGAATATTTGATGCAAAAACGAGAGATGCAAGAGAAGCTATTGGTATAAGTAAAGAATCAGTTTCTATAGCTATGGAAAATCATGGAGTAATTGCAAAAGATGAAAAAGGAAAACTAAAAATTGTTAATTTGGATGCCTTATCAGAATTTAAACTTGATACTAAAGAGGATATGTTCTTATGTTTGCTCGCCTTAAAAGAAACAGACAACTATGATGATATGGCAAATGGTTATGGAGATTATATTGTAAAGAATAATGTTGCTGAACATATACAATACAATGGTGCAGATAGATGTATTAGTTTTAGACAAGCCCTTAATATTTTTGGATATCCTACTGAAACAGAATTTTATAATGATATGATTAATACATTAACTGAACAGTATAAGAATGGTAACCTTGATGATTTTCTAATTGAAACACTAAATAGCAAGGGAGGGCAAGTAAAATGAAAGCAATAAAATTATTTGATGATAAAGACTATATAGTTGTTCAGGAAAAAACCATAGATGGTATAACATATACTCTATTTGTTAATGCAGATAATCAAAATGACCTTTGTTTCAGAAAAACAATAATTGAAAATGGAGAAGAATATTATACTAATTTAGAAAATGAAGATGAAGTAAAAAAAGTATTATTAGAATTTACAAAATAGATAAGTATCCTTATCTATTTTCTTTTTATTCTAATTACATATAAAGAATTACCTCGATAATTTCCATTTTCATCAAAGTCATCATCACTATCATAAGTAAAAGCACTTAGAATAATACTCTCCACTTCATCAATACCATCTACTGCATATAATTTAATCGAAGTAATTAATGAATCGCCATTCATACTTTCAAGATGGCTATAAAAGGAACCATCCTTTTGATGAATATCATCATATAAATATATGTAAAAATATTTACCAAATTTAAATATATCAGATTCTAATATATTAGATTCAAAATGATTACTATCATATAACATAAATTTAATATTAAAACCTATTTTATAATTACTTATATCCTCATAACCATCATAATATTTATTCCAAGTATCTTTAAAATTATTACCATCAATAACTTCATTATCAGTTAAAAACACTTCAAAAGAACCAATATCTTTATTGCTAATAAAATCAGTGTAATATGCATCTTTAATAACTTCCTTATTATGATAATTATTATTATATAGAAATAAACCTAGCCTTATAGGATTATCATCTACATATTCTAGTTCTTTTTCCTCAATAATAGTTTCGTCATTCTCTACTTCCCTATCTAATTTTTTTTCAGTTTTTATAGAACAACCTGCTAGTAACAATAAACTTAATAATAATAATTTTTTCATATAATACCTCTATTCTTCTATAAATTAAGAGATGATAAATATCATCTCATTTTATTACATATGGTGCCAAATGTAAGAATCGAACTTACCTCTAGGCATTACGAGGGCCTTGTTCTACCACTAAACTAATTTGGCATGAGGAATTATCTTCCTTTTCCTCTTTTTGGTTCTTCATCTTCCATGGACATACCATTTAACATTCTAAAAAACATTTCCTTTTGTCTTATAGTATTTATTTCGTATAATTTAGTTCTATATCCATCAATAATAATTTGCATCTTTTTTATAGTTAAAGCTACATAACTTTTACCTAGATATTTTTGGTAAGTATTCATGATCATTAATTTTAATTTTTCTGCTTCCATAAGCTTATTTCTGTATCTAGTTGCACCACCATCTTCTTCATCATCATAACTAGTATTGAGTTCCAACAACAATTTAGATATTTTACCACTTATTTTCTTTTTTAATAATTTTTCTGTAAGACTAGGAGAAACAAAAACAATTTTATTTACTTCAATAGCATCTTCCTTTTGAACTTTTGGCTTAACATTGTAACCATCTTTATTATATTCTAAATATACTACTTCCCCACTCTTTTTATCCTTACTCACAAAATAATTACTACTCATTTCCTAATCCCCCTAGTAAGTCTGGTCTATTTTCTCTTGTTAATCTAAGTCTTTCACTATCTCTAAATTTCTTTATATTTTCATGATGCCCTGATAATAATACTTCAGGTACTTTCATACCACGATACTCTACTGGTTTAGTATAATTAGGATAATCTAATAAGTTATCATCAAAACTTTCACATTCTAAAGATTCACTACTTATTACATTATCTACTAATCTTATAATACTATCCATTACAACCATTGAAGGAAGTTCTCCTCCTGTTAGAATATAATCGCCAATAGATAATTCGATATCAATAATACTTTTTATTCTCTCATCAAATCCTTCGTAGTGGCCACATAGTATTATTAAATGTTCCTCTTTAGATAATTCTCTAGCTGTACTTTGCTTAAATATTTTACCAGATGGTGTCATCATAATTACTTTAGTACTCTCTTTCTTTAGAGATTCAATTGCTCTAAAGATTGGATCACACATAAGCACCATACCACCACCACCACCAAATGGATAATCATCTACTTGCTTATTTTTATATGTAGTATAATCTCTAATATTATGAATATTTATTTCTATCTTTTTATCATCAATTGCTCTTTTAATAATTGATTCTGATAAGAAATTATCATACATATTAGGAAATAATGTCAATACGTCTATTTTCATGAGTATCCCTCATTTCTAACACTTATTATAATATATAATTATATAAAAGTAAATTATTATTTAATAACCTCGATCATTTAATTTCTTCATTAATACTTTAGATTTAATACTAGGTTCTTTAAATAAATAAGCATATTTATCTTTATTATCTTCTAAATCATTTAAATCATTATCCTTAAGAGAAATACATAGTTTATCAAAATCAACACTTTGTACACTTTCTTTATAATCTAAAAATTCTTTATATTGATCTAATGATAATGTTTTAGTATTAACTAAAGCTTCCTCTAATAACTCAAGATTAGAATTCTTAATATATCTAGCAAATAAAGAAATATATCTAGGTTCACCAGTATTAATAATCGCATTAGCCAATCTATTAATATTAGCTCCTGGTACTTCTTTAGCAAAGAAATAAATACCTTCCGGATTATTAATATTTATAATAGCATCTTCTAACAATTTAATATTAGCTCCTTTAACTTTTAAAGCAAATGTTTTAATTATGCCAATCATTCTAAGATCAATTATAACTTTTTCTATTTCTTCTACAGGAGCATCTTCAATTTCACATGCATAATGTAATAAATATGTAAAACTCTTTCTTTTTATTAATTCATTTATAATTAATCTTCGATCATCACTATTTAATACTTTTACATACTTAGCACACTTATATAATAATTCGTCAGTACCTTCATTTAATAAAGTATCGAGTGTCTCTTTATAATTAATTATTCCCTTATTAATTAATATATTTATTATTTTACCATTATCTCTATCAATATTCTTTAAAATAATTCTTAAATATTCTGTCATAACCTTTCACCCTAATCAAATAAACCATCTATATCTTTAATATATATTTTCTTATTATTTATATCTATACTATCAATTAAATTATATGGAATTAAATACTCCTTATTATCATTCTTAATAACTAATAATACTGTTTTTTCATATCTTTCAATATTAATAACATCACCTTTATAATCATCTATAACATAAGCATTAAGTCCAATAATATCTTCGTCTAAATAATTATTATCTAATTTAATATCTACTTTATCTACATATACATATTTACCTTTATATTTAAGTACTTCATTGATATTAGAATAACCTTCCATAGTAATCATATCAAAATTCTTATGCCTTCGATAAGTACTAATTACCCCTTTATCGATCTTATCAATATATATATTCATACCTTTAACAAATACTTTATCTTTATAAGGAAATTTAGAAAGTAATCTAAGTTCTCCTTTGATACCATGAGTATTAACTATTTTACCTATCTTAACTAACTCCATTATTTATTCCTCATCTCATACATGATAATTGAAGCTGCTACTCCAACATTTAAACTTTCTACATTGTTATCCATATCAATATATAAATTATAATCACACAAGTTTTCAATATCAGTACTCATACCATTACCTTCATTACCAAAAATAATAGCATATTTATCTCTCTTATCAATTTCTTTAATATTTATACCATGATCTACTTTCGTACCATATATAGTGTAATTATTATTCTTTAGTTCTTCAATAAAAGGTATTAATTCTCTTACTATAATATTAATATGAAACATCATACCTTGAGTACTTCTAATTACTTTAGAATTATATAAATCTACAGTCTTAGGACTAAGCACCACTGTATCAATACCAAAAGCTAAACTAGATCTAATAATAGTGCCTAAATTACCAGGATCTTGAATGTCTTCTAGTATTAATATTTTATTGCTAATTTCCTTTTCTTTTGTCTTTTCACATACACCTATCACACTAGGAATACTATCGGTACTGGACAATTTCTTCATTACTTCTTTACTTATAAAAGTAACTTTACAGTCCATTGAAAAATCTTCTCCTATTAAAGGAAGAACTTCTTTTAATATTCCCTCTTTGTATGCCTCATATATTAAATGTTCACCTTCAATTAGAAAAGTATTAGTACTATCCCTATATTTTTTTTCTTTTAATCTAAATAATTCTTTAATATGATTATTATTTACTGATGTAATATTTTCCATATAATTATCACCTACATCTATATTATAATATAAATAATAAAAAGAAACAATTATATTTTGCTTCTAATTAGGCATTCTTTAATTTCTTTCTAACTATTTTATAATTAGGATAATACTTAGATACTAGGTTCCAAAACTCTTTTGAATGATTAGGATAAATAAAATGCGATAATTCATGTACTATTACATAATCTAAACATTCTATATCATATTTAGACAATTCTAAATTTAGTGTTACATTATGATTCTTTATATTACATACTCCCCATCTACTAGTCATTTTCCTTATTTTTAAATTAGGTATAGGAACACCCTCCTCAAACATATTATACCAGTAATTTAATTTATCCTGATAAATAGATGTTATATACTTGATTAAGTAATTATTAAGAGTTTCATCATCTTTTGTATATATTTTATTATCCCTTATTTCTGTATCAAGAAATCCATACACAATATCAAAACTAATACCAAATAATTTAAAAGAAATATCTTTAGTTTTATTATTATATCTATCTCCTTTACCGTAGTAATTATCTTCAGGGGTTTTTCTTTTGGTATTGATGATAAGGAATTTTTGGGAGCTTATTTACCTTTATTTTTCTCTTTCTCTTTTAATTCTATTAAGGTAAACATTTTTTTTATTAATAATAAAT
>CAMUXV010000003.1 GCA_947164795.1 uncultured Caryophanales bacterium
GATTAATCACTTTTTAAATGGTTTATAGTCTCACATCAATTGTAACACAACAAAATTATATAATAAATATTTTAATTTAAGTTGTAAAGTAGAAAAAAATGTGTTATTATTTTATTAGATTATAAATAATAGAGAGGTGATTATAGTGAAATTTAGAAAGTTAATGTTAGTTTTAACTTTTACTGTTTCTATTATTTTTGTTACCGTAATAGGGGCTACATATGCTTATTACAGTACTAGTGGTGGTAGTATTGGGGGAACTACTGGTAATGTTGGTAATCCTATTAATGTGGTATTTAATAATTCTGATTATGTTGATTTTAATACTGGAATACCTATATCATCAAGTGATGTTGAGACTAAGGCTAGTAAAACTACTTTTACTTTAACTCCTAATAATGCTGTTATTAATGATTATGATATTAGCGTTGATATTATATTATCTAATATTGACATTGATAATGCTTTAAAAGCAAGTGATTTTAAGTATAGACTTAAATGTACACATAGTGTAACTGGTAATAGTCAAATATTTAATGGTAATGGTTCTAGTTTGACTAGTAATTCTTATACTATAGCTAGTTTATCTACGACTAATAGTGGTAATAATATATTTTATATAGATACTAATGCTAATTCACAAAGTTATAGTTGTACATTATATTTATGGCTTGAAGAATCTGGAGTTAGTCAGAATACTTTAATGGGCAAACATTTTGGAGCTAATATTGAAGTTAGTTCAATGATGAAGAAGAGGTAATATTTATGGATAAGAGAAGAAATGTAATTGTTTCTGTTTTGGGTGTTCTTTCTATTATTGCTGTTGTTGCTAGTGTTTCGTATGCCTTCTTTAGATTTGCCACGAATAGTGGTAATATTGAAACTACTGCGGGTAAATTAGACATTGATTATAATATTAGTGAACCTAATTTAACAGGAGTTTTGATACCTTCTGCTACTAGAAGTGGTGGTGTAATGGAAAGTGTAACTGCTAAGTTAAGAACAGGTAGTGTTGATGGAGCAATTAATTTATATATTAATCCTACTGCTATTAGTGGTATTCCACTTAATGCACTATCTTATGATGTTGATGTTATAGATACTTCTAGTAATATACTAAATCATTATAGTGGTGACTTTAGTACTGCTACGATAAATACTCCATATAAGATAGTAGATGCTTATGATTTAAGTACTAATTTACTTACATTTAATATTTATATATGGTTAGATGGTTCTAAAATTAATAATGAAAACTTTGATAGTAATAATAGTTTTACTGCTGTAATAACTGCTGACTCTATTCATGTTACTGGAGAATTTGATTAATAGATGGGATAGTGATAATTATGGTAATTAATTATTTAAATAGTTATCACTTTTTTCTAGTGTTATAGAGGGTGAATATAATGAATAAAATAAAAAACTTAAGTAAAAAGAGTAAAATAATAGTTATATCTATAGTAGTATTTGTACTTTTATTAATTGGAGGTACTCTAGCTTGGCTAGAATGGTCTAGTGAAATTAATGCTTTAGTAAATGGCAGAGTATGTGCTCCTGAAATAGTATTTTTAGGTGGAACTACGATTAATGGTAATGGACTTAGACCTGTTTCCAATAAGGAAAATGGTCTTAAAAAAGATATAAATGTTAACTTAGAAAATCTTTGCGAAAATGATACCGCTACTATGGACTTGTATCTAAAATTAGAAGTATTTCCTTCAGGGCTCGCAGATGAAACTTTCGTATGGGAATTATATAGAGTAACCACTACTGAGGTAAATAATGAAACAGTAGAAACACTAACACTACTTAATGATGGTAATTTTGAAAATAAAGCACAAAACGATACAATAGAACTAACTGATAATACACAAATAATAACAAGTAATATATCTAACTATAGATTATATATCTATCTAGATGGTACTCAAGATAATCCAGCATCTACTCAAAACCAATTCTTTAAATTTAGTATTTATGGTCAGGGGAGAGACGCCATATATAAAGCTGATACCGTTAGTAATTCACTACTAACTGGTACAAATAATTCATACTTTTTAGTAGAAAATTTACCTAAAACGGATATTGAAAGTATTGATATAGTACCATTTAATAGATTACCAGAAGGACAAGATGTAGATATATCTGCTAATGGTGATGGTAGTGTACTACTTACTTATGTAGATGATGATGATGATGGACTATATGAAGTATATTTAGGAACAAGTAATGGACTATTAAAAATGAATACTAAAATGGATTATATGTTTGCAGGACTAACTAATGTATCAACATTAGATTTATCAAGATTAGACACCTCTAATGTAACTAGCATGGTAGGAGTATTTTATAATTCTCCAAGTCTTACTAATATTAATATGAGTACATGGGATACTAGTAATGTAACAACAATGTATAGTATGTTTCAGAGCTCAAAAGGATTAACGATGCTCAACTTAAGTAGCTTCAACACAACAAGTGTAAAAAATATGGCAAAAATGTTTTATGATTGTAGTGGCCTAACGACACTCGATTTAAGTAGTTTTTATACGCCAGAATTAACTACTGTTACGGATTTTATTTATGGAATGTTTCAGGGCTGTACAAGTCTTGAAACACTTGACATGAGAAATTTTGATGTGTCTAAAGTAGGTAATCTTTCTAGAATGTTTGGCGATTGTAGAAGTTTGAAAACACTTGATTTGAGTAATTTTTATACCACATCAGCAACTAATATGAATACAATGTTTAGTGGTTGTTCTAGTTTAGAAACATTGGATATAAGTAATTTTAATACATCTAAAGTTGAAAATATGGAAAGTATGTTTCGAAATTGCTCAAAGTTGAAGGAACTAGATATTGATCATTTTAATACTGAGAAAGTAACAAAAATGAATGCTATGTTTTATAATTGCGCAAGCCTTGTCAATTTGGATTTAAGTAGTTTTAATACTGAACTTGTTACTACCATGAATTCTATGTTTTATGGATGTAGTGAATTAGTGACTCTAAACGTCAGTTCATTCAATACAGAAAAAGTAACGAATATGGGAGCAATGTTTTATAGCTGTAGTAAACTAAAAAAATTAAATTTAAGCAATTTTTATACACCATTATTAACTACAGTTAGGGAATTTATTTATGGAATGTTCGCAGGGTGTTCTAGTTTGGAGGAATTGAATGTAAGTAATTTTGATACATCGCATGTGGCAGATATGTATAGTATGTTTAGTGGTTGCTCTTCGTTGACAAATCTTGATTTAAGCAGCTTTGAAAGTACCAGTTTAACATCTACTGGAACAATGGCTGGCTTAAATGGTACATTTTCAGGTTGTACAAGTTTAACAGCAATAAACTTAAGTAAGATTGATTTTAGTGTAATTAATTCATATAACTCTACTTTTAATAATGTACCTGCAGGATGTGAAATTATAGTTAAAGATTGTACTGAATTTGATGATTTTGTTGGTATGTTCGGAAGTAAAAGTGGATTACATACTGTAAATAATGACAGTTGTACTGCGTAAATAATTATACTAAGGACTAGATTTTAAATTAACAAAGTTAATTATATATAGAAATATAAAAGAGTTGATGTTTATTAAGCATTAACTTTTTTTATATCACAGAATACGAACATTTGTTTATAAATATGAAAAAATATATTGACATTGGTATTATTATTAAATATAATAAATGTTAAATGATATTAGAGTGTATGATATCAAAAAGAAAGGGTGATTTAGAATGACAAATAAGTTAGAAACGATTACAAAGTTATTTGAAGAGAAAGAAATAAGAAGTATATGGGATAGCGAGAAAGAAGATTATTATTTTAGTGTGGTTGATGTGATTAGTGCGTTAACTGATAGTCCAAGACCTAGAAAGTATTGGAATGATTTGAAAAGAAATTTAGATAAAGAGGGAAGTGAGTTGTCCGAAAAAATCGGACAACTGAAAATGAAATCTAAAGATGGGAAACTAAGGGATACTGATACTTTAGATACTGAAGGTATATTTAGGTTAATAGAGTCAGTCCCTAGTCCTAAAGCTGAACCTTTTAAGTTATGGCTTGCTAAACTTGGTAAAGAGAGAATTGATGAAGTGTTTGATCCTGAAATAGCTATTAAAAGATCTATAGAATATTATAAAAGAAAGGGTTATACTGATGCATGGATAGAGGCTAGAATTAAAGCTATATTAAATAGAAATAAACTTACTGATGTATGGAAAGAGGGAGGTATTAATACTCCTACTGAATATGCAATACTTACTAATGATATATATAAAGAGTGGTCTGGTATGACTGCGAAGGGGTATAAAGAATATAAAGGATTACATAAGGAAAGTTTAAGAGATAATATGAGTGATATTGAAGTTGCTCTTACTGATTTGGGGAAAATTACTACTAGAGAACTGGCGAAGAAATTTAAACCAAGTGGACTAGATGAAAATAGAATAATAGCTAAAAAGGGTGGTAATATTGCTAAAATTACTAGGAATAATATTGAGAAGGAACTTAAAGAAAATGTTGTTACGAGAGATAATAATTTAAATTATGAATATATAGATGATAGTGGTAGATTAATAGAGGATAAATAATATAGTAAGTAAACTAAGGGTTTATTTACTTTATTTTTTTATGAATATGTAGTATGATTATTATGGTGATAATATGAATATAGGAAGTATTATTGTTAATATAAATAGTGTTAAAGATATAGAAAAGATAAATAAAGATACTAAGTATATTAATATTAGTATTGATAATATTGATATAGGAGTTATAGATTATTTATTAGTTAATGGTAAGGATTATTTATATAGTGATAGTATTAATGCTATTAATGGATATATATATGTTAATTATGATATGTTTGTTGGTAGTGAGAAAGTTATTGATAATATTATAGATAGGATGCCTAGTAATTTGAGTAATATAGAAAAGATTAGATATGTGTATATTTATTTAGGTAAGATTCTTAGTAGTGATATTAATACTATAGAAGATAAGAATGAAGTTATATCTTTTAGTAATATTAGTACTATAAATAATATATGGGGTAGTATTAATAAGGGTAAGACTAATGATATTACTGTATCTAAGATATTTATGTATATATTAAATAGAATTGGTATTAAGAGTGAACTTATTAATAGTAGTGTTAATTGTATTGGTAATAAGGTATATTTAGATGATAACAAATTTATAGTGGTTAATTTATTTAATGATTTAGCTTATATACAAGGGGGATTTTGTTTAAGATACTTTGATAAGTATAATAGTGATAAAAAGATAGATAAGAAACTTGGATATATAAGTGATGAGTATACGGATTATTATTTGAATAAGACTTTATCTGATATTGATTTATTAGATAGTAATGTCGTAGAGATTATTTTGTCTTTAACTGAAAAGATTATTGATATAGAGAATATTGGTACTTTAGAATTATCGAAGATATATAGGGATATTTTTGATAAGTATTTACCTAATTATGATGTTAGAATTAATAATTTTTATGTTGTGGATAGTAGTAATAAAAAGCATTTTATTGTTATTAATTATGGAGAAGAGTATTATAGTTATAATTATAATAAGAAGTGTTTTATGAAAGTTAAATATGAAGATATTTATAAGAATTTAGAAAATCATTTAATTGGTTTATATAATGATGAGAATTTTATTAAAGATAGGAAAGAAGTTAGGGTATGATTGTTAAGATAGATAATTTGTCTCATGATTTAAAGGGTATTGCTAAAGTTAATGGTAAGGTTACTTTTATAGATAATGCTTTACCAGATGAAGTAGTTAATATTAAAATAATGGAAGAGAAGAAGAATTTTAATAAAGGAAAGGTTATTTCTTATATAGAAAAGAGTAAGGATAGAATAGAAAATATTTGTCCTTATTTTGATAGATGTGGTGGTTGTTCTTTTGGTGGTACTATTGAATATAAGAAGAATATTTTTATGGATATATTTAAGAGATATGCTAATATGGATATTAATCCTAATGTTATATATGGTGATAATATTTATGGATATAGAAATAAGATTAGTATGAAGGTTAATAATGGAAATCTTTCTTTAGTAGAAGAAAATTCCACAGAACTTGTAGATATAAATAAATGCTTACTTTGTAATGATAAGATTAATATGGTTATTGAAAAGTTATCTAGTGTTAATTTAGATGGGCTTAATGAAGTAATTATTCGTGGTACTGATAGTATTATGGTTATATTAAAGGGAGAATATGATTATGATATTATTATTAAATTATTAGATGGTTATGTAGATAGTATTATATATAATGATATATGTGTATATGGTGATGAATATATTACTATTAATGTAGGTAAATATAAATATAGAGTATATCCTGAATCTTTTTTTCAAGTTAATACTTTGATGATTAGTAAGTTATATGATAAAGTTAAAGAGTATGCTGGTAAAGGAGATAAACTCTTAGACTTATATTGTGGTGCTGGTACAATTGGTATTTATTTAGCGGATAACTTTAATAAAGTAAGAGGTATTGAAATTAATAAGGATGCGATAAGAGGAGCTAATCTTAATAAAGAGATTAATGTTATTAATAATATTTCTTTTGAGTTAGGTAACGCTAATAATATCAAGATAGAAGAAGATATAGTAGTAGTGGATCCTCCGAGAAGTGGACTTGATGATAAGACAAGAAATATTATTATTAATTCTAATATTAAGAAATTAGTATATGTATCTTGTAATCCTGTTACTTTAGCTAGGGATATTAATATATTTAAAGATAAATATGATATAAAGAGTGTTACTTTATTTGATAACTTTCCTAATACTATTCATATGGAGAGTGTGTGTCTGTTAGAAAGAAAAAATGAACTATTAGATAATTTCTAATAGTTGATAACAAATGGTTAACTGTGATGAAGGCGGTTTTAAAATGGGAAGAGAAGAAATTACTTAGGTGTAAGTATGAGAAGATATGATAATAAGAATATTAATTATGATAAGTTAGTTGGTTATGGTTTTAAGGTAGAGGAAGATAATTATATATATAATAAAAAAATTCATAATGATGAATTTAATGTTATTGTTAGTGTTTGTGATGGAGTGATTACTTCTAAAATAGTTGAAATAGATAATAATGAAGAATATGTACTTGTGGATACATCTTCTATTGGTAGTTTTATATTAGAAATTAATAATGAATATTAAGATGTTATTAATGATATATTTAGTAAATGTTTAGATAATTATAATTTATCTAATGAGGTTATTTCTTATATTAAAAAAAGATATGATGATGAATTAGAATATTTATGGGAGAAGTTTCCTAGTTATGCTGTAGTTAGAAATAAGAGTAATAAGAAGTGGTATGCTTTAATAGCAGAGATAGAAAAGAATAAATTAATAGGGGAATCTAAGGAACTAATATGGGTGCTTAATTTAAGATGCGATATGGATATTGTTGATGGCATTAACATATTTCCTGGATATCATATGAATAAAAAAAACTGGATTAGTATTGATTTATGTGGTAATATAGATATAGAAGTTGTTTATAATCTTATTGATAAAAGCTTCGAACTTTCAGGGAGGAAATAGATATGGATAGAGAAAAGATTGTTATTGCTGCTAGAGAAATAATTGAGGGGCAAAATGGTTATTTGAATTATTTGGAAGAATATTTTGAGTTTATTAGATATAGAAATATTACTAGACGTAGTGAGATAGAGAGATTGTTGGATACAGTGTTAGGAATGATACAGACTGATGAGACGATGGATTTATATACTAGGATATGTTTATATTATCATGCTATTGATAGGGAATCTGCGATGGATTATGCACAGTATTATTTAGAAATGTATAATGAAGATAATGTTATAAGAGAAGTTATGAAGACAGAAAGAGAGATAAAAAAGTATGCAAAAAAGTAAGGTTTATTTTACGAAAGAGATTAGCAGTGATAGTTTAATTAGGATATATGAGGCTCTTGGAGTAGAGCTTACTGGTAATGTTGGTATTAAGGTATCTACTGGTGAAAAAGGATCTAAAGGTTATTTAAAGGCTGATTTAATTGGACCTTTAGTTAAGAAATTAAATGGTACGATAATTGAGTGTAATACAGCGTATCCTGGAGCTAGAACTAGTTATGAAGAACATATTAAGGTAGCTGAAGAACATGGCTTTACTAGTGTAGCAGATGTAGATATTATGGATAAAGATGGTGAATTTAAAATACCTGTTAAAAATGGTAAACATTTGAAGTATGATATAGTAGGGGATCATTTAAAGAATTATGATAGTATGTTAAATCTTGCCCATGGTAAAGGTCACGCTATGGGAGGATTTGGGGCTAACTTAAAGAATCAATCGATAGGGGTAGCATCAAGAAATGGGAAAGCTTATATTCATAGTTGTGGACAAGATGATAATCCAGATACTGCTTGGGGCTGTAAATATGAACAAAAGGATTTTATAGAAAGTATGGCAGAAGCTGCGAAAGCTGTTAGTGATTACTTTGAAGAGAATAATAAGAAAATTGTATATATTACTGTTATGAATGCTCTTAGTGTTGACTGTGATTGTGATGCTAATCAAGGGGAACCTGTTATGAATGATATTGGTATTATTGGTAGTTTGGATCCTGTTGCTAACGATCAAGCGTTTATTGGTATGATATGGAATAGTACTGATGAAGGGGCTCGTTTACTTAGAGAAAGGGTAGATAGACAGGAAGGAAGACATATTCTTAAATATGCTGAAAGTATTGGTCTTGGTACTACAGATTATGAATTTGTTAAGATAAATTAAGGTGAAATAATGGATGATAGATATGTTAAATATTTAACTGAAAAAATATATTCTTCTAGAGAAAGAGATAATTCGGAATTAGCTGAGAGGGAATTAAGATTATTTTTTAATGAGTTGGTAGAAAGAAAAAGAGATGATCCTTTTGAAGGTGGAGTTCAAGCATCAATAGTAGTCCTTTCTGATAGTTTTGCGGCAAAGGTAACAGAAGATGATGGTCATGGTCTTCATTCTTGTGCTGTTATCAATTTGATAAAATATTTAAAAGGTGATTATAAATTTTATAGTCAGAAAGCGATGAGATTTCCAATGCTTTATTTAGAACAAAGGAGTATTCTTAGTGAAAATGGCGTTGAAGTTAGAATTCTTGATGGTAGTGAGAATTTAATGCTTGCCATATCATCTTTTAATAATATTAATGATTATCAAAAAGATATAATAAAAAAAGTAATATCTATTTGTAATGATATTATCGATAATTATCAAAATATAGAGATTGGTATACATGCTCCAAATGTAATTGTGGAATTTACAAACTTAAATAAAGAAAGCTATGAAAATATTATTAATAGTATTACTGAAAGTAATAGTAAAATTAAGAGGTAGTGATGAAGAATTATTTGAATTATTTAATAAGGGGAATTTTTGCGGGGATAATGATTGGTATAGGTGGTACAATATATTTATCTTTAGATAATAAGATTATTGGATCATTTTTGTTTTCAATTGGATTACTTATGATATGTATGTATAATATGAATTTATATACTGGTAAGATAGGGTATGTTGTTGTTAATAAGAAGAATTACTTAATAGAGTTATTATTTACTTTAATTGGTAATTTTATTGGTACCTATATCTTGTCTTTAGGAATGTTAAATAGTAGATTTAATGCTATTAGTAATAAGGCTAAAGTTATATGTGATATGAAACTTAATGATAATTTAATTAGTATATTAATTCTATCTTGTTTATGTGGAATTCTTATGTATATCGCAGTTAATAACTATAAAAAGCATCATACTAGCATTGGTAAATATATGGGTATATTTATGTGTGTTATGGTATTTATTTTAAGTGGATTTGAGCATTCTGTAGCTAATATGTTTTATTTTTCTTTAGCTAATATGTTATCTTGGAATACTTTATTATATTTATTTATAATGGTTATTGGTAATTCAATAGGAGCAATACTTATTTCTTTATATGATAATAAAATTAATCGATAAATTAATTAATTTTTTACAATTTTTCAAAAAAAAGTTGTATATATATTATAGAGAAGCAAATATGCTTCTTTTTTTGGAGGCTGATTATGAATTTAAATAAAATACCTAGTGAGGAAAAACCTAGAGAGAGATTACTTAAATATGGAAAGGAGAATATTTCTAATGATGAATTAATTGAGATTATATTAAGGTCTGGTAATAGAAAGTCCGGTATTAAAGATATTTCTCATAATATTTTATCTTCGGTTAATAATATTAGTGAACTTAAGAATATGAGTATTAATGTTCTTAGTGGAATTGAAGGCATGAGTAAAATTAAAGCTATTGAACTAATCGCTGCAATTGAATTGGGAAGAAGAGTATATGAGGATAATAAATACGAAAGTTTAGTTAAACTTGCTAATCCTAATACTATTATTAATTATTTTCATAGTTTATTTAAGGATAAAAAACAGGAATATTTTTATGTAATATATTTAGATAATCAGAAAAAATATATTGATAAAAAATTATTATTTAAAGGGACTGTTAATTATTCTTTGGTTCATCCAAGAGAGATATTTAAAGAGGCTTATTTATTATCTGCGACTAATATTATATGTATTCATAATCATCCGTCAGGAGATGCTACCCCAAGTGAGAATGATACAGAACTTACTAAGAGAATTAAGATAATTAGCGATATTCATGGTATTAATTTATTAGATCATATTATTATCGGTAATAATAATTATTATAGTTTTTATGAAGATAATAATTTATAGTCTTTTATTTTATATTAAAATATTATATAATTATGGTGATGGGAAAGTGATAATATGCTTGGTAAGAGAAAGAAAATACCTAAGAAATATATTTTTATTGGTATTATTATTATTATAGTTATTATAACAGTTATTTTATCTTTTTCTTTAAAAAAAGATAGAAAACTTAGTCCTGTTTTATCTTTTGTTAGAGATGGTGTATTATCGATAGAGAAAGTTGTTACTTATCCTTTTGTGTTTGTTAAAAATAAGATTGATAATTATAATGATTTAAAAGAAGTTCAAAAAGATAATGTTTTACTTAAAACTTCGATTGATAGAGTTGATTCTGTTGAAACAGAAAATGTAGAGCTTAGAAGGCAACTCGATGCCTTAAAAAGTGAACTTAGTATAGAGTATACTCTTAGTGATTATGAGTATTTAAACGCTACTGTTATAAGTAGAAATGTTGGTTATTGGTTTAATATTATAACTATTAATAAGGGTGGTTATAGTGGTATCGAGAAAGATATGGTTGTTATTAATGCTAAAGGTTTAATTGGAAAAGTTATTAGGACAACTAATTTTACTTCAGATGTCAGGCTTATTACTACGAGTGATACTAATAATAAGATTTCTGTTAGTATTACCAATGGTAGTAATAATTTATATGGACTTATTAATAGTTTTGATTATAATGATAATTATTTGGAAGTGGAGGGCATTAGCAATACTAAGAATGTTTCTATTGGCGATAAGGTATATACTTCTGGTTTGGGTGGTATATTTCCTTCGGGCATCTTAATAGGAGAGGTATCTGATATTACTACTGATTCTTACGATTTAGCTAAATTAATTAAGGTAAAACCGTCTGCTGACTTTAATGATATTAATTATGTTAGTGTATTAAAAAGGAAGAGTGCTGAAAATGATAATTAGTATTATTTATTTGGCTATATGTTTAATTCTTGAAGTGATTATGTCTATTTTTTTTCCTAGTACTTTAACTAATGTTAGTTTATTTACTACTATTTACACAATTATTGGGTTAATTATATTATATCCGCATTTTAACAACGATAAAAAGTATTATTTATTATTAATTATATGTGGTATTCTTTTTGATGTTTTGTATACTTCCACTTTTATGTTTAACTTGGTATTATTTGTTATTGTTGGTATTATAATTAAAATATTATATAATATTTTTCCTGAGAATATTTTTATGACTAACTTAATGAGTTTTATAATTATCATTATTTACCATCTTCTTTCTTTTATACTTCTTAGTTTATTTAGTGGTATTAGCTATAGTTTTATACTTTTAGTTAATATTATTTTAGGAAGTATTCTTATGACTATTATATATACTACGATTAGTTATTATATTATTCACTATACTTTTAATAAATTTGGTATTAAATATGTTAAATAAAAAAATTTCTTTATAAAAAGAAATTTGGTTCGTTATTATAATTATAGTTATTATTAGGAGTAGTACTGCTAGTGGTACTATTTTCTTTTTTGCTTATTTCATTGTTTTTATTACTATTATTGGGTTTCTTTGCATCTGTTTCGTCTTTAAATACGGAAGCTATTTTTATCATTGATTTCATGTTGTTAATCATTGGTCCTACTTCTTTTACTACTGGTATGGCATCTTTTACTACTCCTAGGGTTCGAGATACATTATTTAACATACCATTCCAATTAATATTGTGAAATCCATTGAATAGGCTACGAATCCCTCCAGTATTAAATAGAGTTCGAGATATCCCATGATTTATATTATATGGAGTATATGGCATATTTCTTGGTATTATAAATGGTCTAAAATTATTTCCATACATAATTAAGACTCCTTCCTAAAATAATATATGAAAAATTTTAAAAAAGTGTTAAAAAAGTTTTTATTTTATGGTATACTTATATGTAGAATAGGTGATTAGATGAACGGACAAGTTAATAGTCAGAATATAAATAATAATAGTCCTAATTTTAAATCTAGTGTTTCTGGTAATACAGCATTAACTAAAGAGAAAACTAGATATAAATATATCTGCTATGATAGAAATGGTAAACAAATTAAAGGATATTTTGACGCATATAGAAGATTAGACGTCGAATCATTTCTTACGTCTCAAGGATATAGGATAGCTAATATTACTCCTACTAAGATTAGTAAGATTGGTAAATTCTTAACTTTAGAGAGGCAAATGAAATATAAGGACTTAAACTTTTTCTTAACGCAATTATCTACCTATGTTAAAAGTGGCATTCCACTTACGGAATCGATTATAATACTTGAAAATCAGACTAATAAGAAATCTAATAGGGATTTGTATAAAAGAATTACATATGAATTAAATACTGGTGCTCCTTTTAGTGAAGCGTTAGCTAGGCAAGGTAATGTTTTTCCTAAACTTTTAATTAATATGCTTAAGACTTCTGAACTTACTGGTAATCTAACAGAAGCTTTAGATGATATGGCTGCTTATTATAAGACAGCGGATACAAATAGAAAGCAAATTGTTTCTGCTCTTAGTTACCCTAGTATAGTACTAGTAGTGGCAATGGGTGTATTAACGTTCTTACTTATTTATATAGTTCCTAAATTTCAAGATATTTTTAATCAACTTGGTTCTGAGCTTCCTAGTATTACTAAAACTTTGATTGCTATTAGTACTTTTGTTCAAAACAATATTATAAAGATAGTGTTAACATTAGCTGCTATTATAATAATTATTATTGTTATGTATAAGAATATTAAAAAAGTTAGGTACGGTATCCAATGGCTTTTAATGCATATCCCTGTTATTAAGGATGTATTTATATATAATGAAATTGTTATGTTTACTAAAACTTTTTCGTCTTTAATTAGACATGATGTATTTATTACTGATAGTATTGAAATGTTGGGCAAGGTTACTAGTAATGAAATATATAAAGAAATTATAAGAGAGGCTGTTACTAATTTGAGTACCGGTAATGGTCTTTCGAAAGCTTTTGAAAATAAGTGGGCTTTTCCTAGAATTGCTTATGAAATGATTCTTACTGGTGAAAAGACTGGTAGACTTAGTAGTATGATGGAAAGTGTTGCTTCTTATTATGAGGAAGAACAAAGGAATATGGTACAAAGACTTAAAAGCTTTATTGAACCTGTTATGATTATACTTTTAGCTTTTATAGTAGGTGTAGTTTTATTATCAATATTTCTTCCAATGTTTAAGATGTATGAGGGAATTCTATGATGAATATCTTATATGAATTATATATTTATTTTGTAATATTTATATTTGGTACTGTCGTAGGAAGTTTTCTTAATGTGGTAGCAGTAAGATTATCTAGAGAAGAATCAATATTATGGCCAGGTAGTCATTGTGATGTATGTAATCATAAGCTTAGATGGTATGAGAATATTCCTATAATATCTTATTTAGTGCAAAAAGGTAAGTGCAGAAATTGTGGTGCTAGAGTACCTCTTAGTTCATTATTCATTGAAATTATTACTGGCATTTTATATTGTACTTCATATCATTCTTTTGGTTTTAGCTATGATTTTATTATTAGCTTAATATTTATATCTTCATTAGTAGCTATAATAGTGGCTGATATTGAATATATGATTATACCAGATGAAATTATTGGAATATCTAGCATACTAATTATTTCTTTAGAATTAATATTTTATGGGCTTGCATATGCATCTGATAAAATTATTGCTGGAATACTTGCATTTGTCTTGATGTATGTGATAAAATTAATAGGGGATAGGATATTTAAAAAAGAGTCTATGGGTGGAGGAGATATTAAATTAATGTTCTTGTTTGCAATAGTAATTGGTTTTCCTTTATCGATATGTGATATATTTTTAGCTACTTTTATTGCTTTCCCAGTGGCAATATTCATGCTTGCTAGTAGAAAAGAAAATTTAATACCGTTTGGTCCATTTTTAGCAATGGCTGCAATACTTATAAATATATCTAAAGTTAGCTTAGATAGTATAATTAACTTTTTAATAAAATAGGAGGAAGTATATGGAAACTAGAATTAGATTAAAAAATCTTTATTTAATAGCGGTTATTGCTATAGGGCTTATAGGACTTGGTGTAGGATCTACTTTTGCTATGTTCACATCTAGTACTACTATTGATAATCCTATTGTTTTTAATTCTAATTTGCAATCTATTAATTGCATTGGTGAAACGTCAGAAGTTGATGTGCCTGCTTATGATGATAAATCTGTTGAATTATTAATAAGTAATACTGGATCTTCTTCAATTAATTATAAAGCTTGGTATATTTCTGATTCAGATGATATTATGGTAACTTCTTCTTCTAATAATAATTTGTATAGTTCTTCTGGAACACTTCCTTCTGGGGCTTCTTTTACATTGACTGTGACATTTAGAAATAGTTCTTCCTCTAGGATTTCTGTAACTTTAGGATTATCTTCTTGTGAGGGAGAAATAAATCTTATCTCGAATATGATTCAGATTTCTAGTACTCCATTACCTGAAATTATTAATGAAAATGCTGCTGATTATATAAGAGATTTGTATTATGATAATAAAGATACAATGTTAATTGATAATGGAAGTGGTATTGAATATCAGACTGCTTCGGCTGAGAATTTAATTAACGATAGACTTGGAGGAGTATCTACTTATGATGGCGGTAATGTAAGATATTATGGTAGTAGTGAAGATGTTCACAATTATATATATTTTAATTGCAGTGATTATGATGATCAGGATGATAATTCCTGTGAATTGTGGAGAATTATAGGTGTATTTGGTGATAGAATTAAAATAATAAGAGATACTGAAATTGGTACTTACTCTTGGGATTCAAGTGCTACTGGAGTCAATAATGGTTGTGGAATTAATCAGTGGGGGCCTTCTCCTTTAGATGGTACAGGATATCAGGGTGCTGACTTGATGAAATTATTAAATCCTGGTTATAGTGGCAATGTAGATTTAGATGAAAACAATACTTCAATGAATATTAATAATAGTTTGTATTGGGTTGGCAGAAATGTAGGGGTTTGTTATAATGGTCAGAATAATCATACTAAAACATGTGATTTTTCGACAATTGGATTGAAAAATGATGATACAAGAAATAGAATAGGAAATTTTACATATAATCTTGGTAGCGTATCTGCTGCTACTTCTAAGGAGCAAATCTATGCAGATGAGCGTGGCAATAACGTTATCGGTAATCCTCCAGATAATATTGTAAGACAGACTACTTGGAATGGAATAGTTGGATTAATGTATTTAAGTGATTATGGTTATGCTTCTAGTGTTTTTGGATGTAGTTTTGCCTCAGCTGACAGGAATAAAGATATTTCTTGTAAAAATAATAATTGGTTATTTAATAGTACTAATGAATGGACTTTAACTTCTAGTTATAGTAGTTCAGCAGGTACTTTGGTTTGGACTAATCATGCGTTTGGTTTCGCTTTTGCTTCTGCTGCTTCTTATGAAATAAAGGTTAGACCTGTTGTATTTCTTAATTCTGACCAATATATTTGGGATGGTAATGGTACAATTGAAAAACCTTATAAAATTAGAAAATAGTATATTTTAAATCAACACTTTATGTGTTGATTTTTTCTGTTGTAAAATGGAATGTCAAACCCTTGAAATATAAGGGAAAATATTATATAATTATAATGGTGATGTAGATGGAAGATATTATTAAGAAGATTTATGATTACTCTCTAGAAGATATTATGGGAGAGAGTTTTGGTAGATATTCTAAATATATTATTCAGGATAGAGCTATTCCTGATGTTAGGGATGGTTTAAAGCCTGTTCAGAGAAGAATATTGTATTCTATGTATAAAGAAAAAAACACGTATGATAAACCTACGAAGAAGAGTGCTAATGCTGTTGGAATGGTTATGGGTAATTATCATCCTCATGGAGATAGTAGTATATATGAAGCCATTGTTAGAATGAGTCAGCCTTGGAAGAATGAGGCACCATTAATAGAAATGCAGGGTAATAATGGTTCTATTGATGGAGATCCTGCTGCTGCAAGCCGTTATACTGAGGCGAGACTTTCTAAAATTGCTGGAGAACTTCTTCGTGATATTGAAAAGCCTGGTATTGTTCCTATGGCTCCAAATTATGATGATAGGTTATTAGAACCTACAGTTTTACCTAGTAGATTTCCTAATCTACTTGTTAATGGTGCTACTGGTATTAGTGCTGGTTATGCAACAAATATGCCACCACATAATTTAGGAGAAGTTATTGAAGCTACAGTATTTAGAATTGATAATCCTAATAGTAGATTAGATACGGTTATGAATTATATTAAAGGTCCTGACTTTCCTACTGGGGGTATAGTACTTGGTCTTGATGGTATTAAAGAGGCTTATGAAACTGGTAAGGGAAAAATTTTTATTAGAGCAAAAGCTAAGATAGAAAAGGGAAAAATTATAATAAATGAAATTCCTTTTGATGTTAATAAACAATTACTTGTTAGAAGAATTGATGAATTAAGATTAGAGAAAAAATTGGATGGTATTGTTGAAGTTAGAGATGAAAGTGATAAAGATGGACTTCAGATTGCTATTGATTTGAAGAAGGAAGCTGATAGTGAGAATATTCTTAATTACTTATATAAGAATACTGATCTTCAAATATCATATAACTTTAATAATGTTGTCATTGTGGATAGAAGGCCTATGCAACTTGGATTATTACCGCTTATTGATGCCTATATTGCTCATCAAAGAGAAGTTGTTCATAATGTTACGGAATATGATTTAAAGACTGCTAAGAGTAGTTATCATATTATGGAAGGTCTTGTTAAGGCTATATCTATATTAGATGAAGTTATTAAGGTAATAAGAGGTAGTAAGAATAAGGCTGATGCTATTATAAATTTAGTTAAAGAGTTTGAATTTACTAATGTTCAGGCGGAAGCTATTGTTAATTTACAATTATATAGACTTACTAATACTGATATTGTTGCTCTTGAAGAAGAAATGAAAAAATTAGAAGAGAAGATTAGAATGTATGAAGAAATTCTTTCTAATCCTAGTGTATTAGATAGGGTTATTAAAGATGATTTAAGAAGTATTAAGAAAGAATATGCTATTTCTAGACTGACCGAGATTAGGGATGAGACTGCTGATGTTAAGGTTGATGTTGTTAGTATGATACCTAAGGAAGATGTAGTAGTAGTGGTTACTTCAGAAGGATATATTAAGAGGGTATCTAATAGGAGTTATGCTTCTTCTAATGGTGAAGAGACTACTTTAAAAGAGAATGATTATGTTATTGGTTTATATAATATTAATACTGCGGATAATGTATTATTATTTACTAATATGGGTAATTATTTACAACTAAGTGTATATGATATACCAGAAGCTAAATGGAAAGATCTTGGTAAACATATTAGTAATATTACACCTTTAAATGTCGAGGAGAGGATAATATATAGCGTTCCTGTTTATGATTTTGATAGAGAAATATATATTACTTCATTTAGTAAGATGGGTATGGTTAAGAGAACTTTACTTAAAGACTTTAAAGTAAGTAGATGTTCTAAACCTATGAAGATGATGAATCTTAAAGAAGACGATGAAGTAGTAACTGTAACTGATAGTAGTAATAGTGAAGTATTTATTGCCACAGAAAATGGATATGGACTTTGGTATGATCTTAGTGAAATACCAGTAGTAGGTGTTAAAGCAGGTGGGGTTAAATCTATTAACTTAAAAGAAGATTATGTAGTTAGTGCTTCTCTATTTAATCCTGATGATGAATATATTACTATTCTTACTGATAAAGGTACTGGTAAGAGAACCAAGATAAGTGAATTTGAAAAAACATCTAGGGCTAAAAGAGGAATACTTCTTATGAAAGTTATTAAGAGTAATCCTAGCAAAATTATTAGGACTTATATTACTAATTCTAAGAATATGATTTGTATAGTTAGTGATAATTATGTAAAAGAAATTAAAATTACAGAAATACCTATTATGGATAGATATAGTAATGGTTCTTATGTTATTAAGGATAGAATTATTTCGTCTTATATAATTAGCAATATTATTAGTAAAGATGATATTAAAGAGGAAACAAAGACTAGTACTATAGAAAAAAAAGAAATAAGTTTAAAGGCTATTGATGATGCGCTTGCTAATGTAGATAGTGTTATTAAAGATATGGAATAAAAATATTGATGGTTCCTAATGGAAACCAATATTATATTAAGATAGGAGGTTATTATGTTATACGTAAGTGATATTATTAGAGAGGGAGATGGAATATTAATTCAAGGAGATACTTCATTACAATTAGGAGATTTTTCTAAAGATACGAGAACTATCAAAGAAGGTGATATCTATGTTGGTCTTAAAGGTGAATCTTTCGATGGTAATAAATTTTATTTAGATGCTTTAGAAAAGGGTGCTGCCGGATGTATTCTTGATAATATTGATGAAGAAATATCAGATATTTACAAGGATAGATTTATTGTTAAGGTTAAGAATTCTTTAGAATGTATACAAAATCTAGCTAAATATAAAAGAAGCTTATATAATATACCCGTTATTGGGGTTACTGGTAGTGTAGGTAAGACTTCTACTAAAGATATGATATACTCAGTATTAAAAGAAAAGTATAAGGTTCTTAAGACAGAAGGTAATAATAATAATCATATAGGTCTTCCTTTTACTATTCTTAGACTTAAGAATGAAGATATTATGATACTGGAAATGGGAATGAATAATTTGGGAGAAATATCTTTTCTAACTAATATTGCTAGGCCTACAATAGGGGTTATTACTAATATTGGTACTGCTCATATAGGTAATCTTGGCTCTAGAGAAAATATTATGAGAGCAAAGCTAGAAATAACAAAAGGATTATCTGGCCCTTTGATTGTTAATATGGATAATGATATGATATATAATAATATTGATTATATTAAAAGTATTAATGATGTTATTACTATTAGTATAGATAATAAAAGTGATTATATGGCTTATGATATTAATGGTAATAAATTTAAGATTGACGGTGAAGAGTTTGAATCTCCTATTGGTAATAGGGCTTTTATATATAATAGTTTAACTGCTTATGTTGTTGGTAAATTATGTAATGTTGATGTGAATAGTATAAAAAAAGGTATTAAGAATTTAGAGCTTACTGGTAATAGATTGGAATATAAAAGATCTAGAAGTGGAGCAATACTAATAGATGATACTTATAATGCATCTCTAGATTCTATTAGGAGTTCACTGGAAATATTAAAAAAAGAGAAGGGAAGAAAGATTGCAGTCATAGGTGATGTTTTAGAACTTGGTGAATTTAGTAAAAATATTCATGAAGAGATAGGTAAAGTATTACTTGATAGTAATTTAGATTTTATTGTCACTATTGGTAATGATACTAAGTTTAGCGATGAATATTTAAAAGAAAAAGGATATAATAATATTATGCACTTTGAAAAAGAAAGCGATTGCTACAGCTTTTTGGATTCGTTATTAAAAGAAGGAGATATTGTTCTTTTAAAGGGAAGTCATGGTATTAATTTAAAAAATATTGTTAATTATTTGGTATAAGAAAATGAGGGAACTATTAAGTTTCCTCATTGTTTTGGTTATTATCTTTAATTATTATTGTTCTTGGTAAACTGGTAGTAGTTATCTCTTTTTTCATATCTTCGTCTTGATAATTAACTCGATATTTTAATTGATAAGTTCCTGCAGATAATTCATTTACTGCGGATTCTAATGCTTGTTTACCATTATATGTTTTGTTATTAATGATATAAGTGATTTCACTATCTTTTGTAACGTCTTTTCCATCATATTTAACTATTATACCATTATCAACATATTTTTCAGATTTACTTTTATCTATTGTTATTGATTTGTTCCCTGACAATATTATTGATAATCCACTATTATTTTGATTTTCTATATTATCAATAGTTATTTTTGTTTCGACACCATTACTTGAATTATCTTTATAACTTCCATATTCAGCTTTTACTACTAGGGTAATTGTTCCTGTCTTTGTAGGTTTATATGAATATTTTGTATCGGTTACAAAGGCAATATTTTTAAGGGATCCAGTAGAATCTTTCTCATATATTCCGAATCCATTATCACCTAATGTTGATTTGTTATATGTTATTCTCTTTTCTAAGTAAGAAGAAGATTGATTTCCGTAAACTGAATTAGAAAAATATTTAGTTAAATATGTATTATCTAATACATTTGGCACTTTCCAGTCCCACGATAATTCGTATCCACTTGATGTTTTAGTCGTCTTTAAATTTGTTACATTATCTAATTTTTCGTATCTTGGAGATATTTCAGTAGGTTGTGTTCCTTTTTTGAAATATTCAGTTACTTTCATGTCACTAGGTGTATATGCACTTGGTAGCATGGCGGGCCAAGTTTCTTTTTCAACTGTAACTGCTACTACAGATGAGGGCATTTCCCATGTTTTTGTTGTTCTAGGAACGTATTGCATTACCGCTCTCATTACAGCATCTTTGGGAGCAGAAGCACTCCATAAGAAATGATCTTTATCGACTTTTGTATATCCATACCATAAAGCTATTGCGTGTTCTGGTGTATAGGCTACTGTCCAAAGGTCATTTACTACTCCAGCGGGTAAGCCTTTAGCTTTAATTGTTGCTTCATCTAAGTTAGAAGTTCCTGTTTTAGCTGCTACTGACATACCATATACTTTGGCTCCACCATTGAATGCATAATCAACAGCATATTTTAAAACATTATTCATTAAGTAAGCGGTAGAGTCTGACATTACTTTTTCTTTTTCTTCATTAAATTCTACTACTTCACCTGTAGCACGATATTCTATTTTTGTTACAGCGTGGGTTTTTATATGATAACCACCGTTTGCATAACAAGCATATGCTTCGGCCATTTCTAATGGTGTCACTCCGTAACTCATTCCACCAATTGCGTATGCTTCATTTAGATAGTTATCAGCTCCATTATCATATTTTTTGTAGTTAGCAGAACTTGTACTGTAAGCTACATCTAAGCCTAAACCATTTACAAAGTTTGCAATATTTTTCTTATCTACTTGTTGGAATGCTTTTAATGCAGGTACATTTCTTGAAACACTAAGCGCTTGTCTTAAAGTTATTAATCCTTGGTATCCACCATCCCAGTTTCCTACTGATGGACCATTAGTATATGTCCATGGCTCATCATTAAATAGGGTATAGGTAGAGAAGTTGTTATATTCAAAACCAGGTCCATAATCAAATAATGGCTTTGCTGTACTTCCGGGCTGTCTATGTGATTGTGTTGCATAGTTCCAATCTCCAGCTTGTCTGTTTCTTCCTGCTCCAATAGCAATAATCGTACCATCATTTACATTGGTTATTGCTATACCAGCTTGAATTTCATCATCTACCCAACCAGTGTATGATTCCCCATTTAATACTTTATTTATTCCATCTTGTACCGCTCTATCCATAGCAGTATATATTTTCATTGATACTGATGATGGATTTTTACCTGTTTTATTTTCTACTTCTTCAATTACAGTGTCTATATATCCTTGATAATCTGCTTTAGTTCCATTTCCTACTAGCATGCTTTCTATTGAAACAGCTTCAGCCATTTGTCTTTCTTCTTCGCTAATATAGTTATGTAATTTCATTAATTTTAATACGGTACTCCTTCTTGTGGCAGCAGCTTCAGGGTTTGTATATGGATTATATCTACTAGGTGCTTGATACATACCTGCAAGAAGTGCCGCTTCTGGTAAACTAAGTTCGGATACTGTCTTACCAAAATAATATTTTGATGCCTCTCCAACACCATATATCATACCGCCAAGTCCACTATCGTTAACATACATTTGTAATATTTCTTCTTTAGTATATCTTTTTTCCATAAAGAATACTGAAAGATATACATCTTTAAATTTACGAACTAATTTTTCGATTTTTCCTTCTTTTGTATCTTTTTTTGTTAAATTGTTTTTTACTGTTTGCATTGTTAAAGTAGAAGCACCACCAGCATCATCTTGACCGATTAATTGAAGGGCTGTTGCTTTTAAAAATCTTGCTGTATCAACACCATTATGTTGAAAAAATCTTGAATCTTCGGTAGCAATGATTGCGTCTATTAATACCTCTGGTAGTTCGTCATAATCTACTTCTTCTCTTTTTTGATCTCCTAAAGTGGCAATTATTCCACCATCTTTATCATATATTACTGTTTGTTCTTGGTTTTTGAATGCTTCTGGATCAAAATTGCCACATGATATTACGATATATGCAAATAGAATTAATATCGATGCTACACCAAAGATAGCTAATCCTAGTATTATTGTTAATATCTTCCTAAATATACTTTTCTTTTTGTTATTTGTTTTTTTTGCTTTATTTGTTTTTTTTGCTTTAGTTGTTTTTTCTCTTTTGCTCTCTTTTTTAATATTTGTTACTTTTTCTTTTAAATTACTTATAATCTTTTTAATATTAAAACTCTTTTTTCTATTTCTAGAACTCACAACTTCAACTTCCTTTCTTTCTGATAAATTATTATCAGACTCCTTTTTATCTTTTTTTAGTATATTGGTTTTAAAATACATAATTATTAATGGAATTGTAATAATAAGAATAAATAATCCTTTTGCTTTGAAAATTATTATACTAAGTATAAGTGTTAATATAAAGAATATTATTACTAAATAATTCATTTTTCTTTTATTAAAATATCAACAATTTTTATGTAATCTAATCTAGGTGCATACTTAATATCTACTTTATAGCAGTTTTTTTCAAAGTAGGATATGGGTATTGATTTTCTATCATTTTCTTTTATAAATTCCATTAGGTCTTCTCCCTTAAGAATATAGTCTTTATTTAGTGAGGTAAATCTTACTATGAGAAAGACTATTCCTTTATGGTGTATTACTCTTTTTATGTGCTCTATTTGATGTTTATGAATATTATTGATGGAATAACTTGTTTTTGATTTGGTTTCTTTAGCATCAAATTCGATGTAGTATCCTTTATAGATACCATTATAATCGAGAGTTGATGGTGTTTCAAAGAAACCATCTGTTATTCGCATATTTTTATAATCTGTTTTTGTCACTCTAATTGGTGTTGGCTTTTTATATATAAGAGCAATATCATTATCAATATAGTATTTATTAGTGATATTGATATCATTTTCTAGGCCCATACCACGATTTGCATAAGTGCTATTAAAATTTATTTTGTGGTCCAAAAACATCACCTATTTAATTATACTATAAAAAAACAAAAAATTCTATATATATAGGAAAATTTTTAATATAAAAAAAACTACTTTAAGTAGTTTAATCTAAATCTTTCATAAATAGTCTTAATTGTACTAGACCTGATATTAGGACAAGAACATAAACTATTCTAGTAAGTAATGTTCCATCTCCAAATAGGTATTCTACTAGGTTGAAGTCAAATAGTCCTACTAATCCCCAGTTTAAACATCCTATAATGGCGATAGTTAATGTTATTTTATGTAGTATATTCATATTATCCTCCTTTTTACTTTTATTTTGTACTAAATTTAGTAAATTATTCATCATATATGTAATTTTTATTTAATATAATGGATTAGAAAGATAAGAGGTGAATAATGAGAAATAAGTTATTTTATGTTTTGATACTTGGATTACTAGTTCTTAGTGGTTGCGGTAAAGTAAGTGAAAAAGATGTTCTGAATAATTTTGAGAAAAAAGTAAATAATTCAAATAGTTATTATTTGGAAGGAAAACTGGATATTGTAAATAATGAGGATATTTATACATATGATGTTAAGGTTTCTTATAAGGAAGATGATAATTATAAAGTTGATTTAGTTAACACTGTTAATTCTCATCAACAAATTATATTAAGAAATAATGAAGGTGTATATGTTATCAGTCCAAAAATTAATAAGAGTTTTAAATTTCAAAGTGATTGGCCATATAATAATTCGCAAGTATATTTACTTAGACCTATTTTAAATGACATTAAAAATGATGATAAAAAATCTTTTGAAAAAGATGATAATGGATATAAAATAGTGGTTGGAGCTAATTATCCTAATAATCCTAAACTTACGCATGAAGAAATATATTTGGATAAGGATGGTAATATCACTAAGGTTGTTGTTCTTAATAAAGATGGTAATAGTGAAATTACAATGACCTTTACTAAGATGGATTTTAATAAGAAATTTAATGATGACTATTTTGAACTTAAATCTATTATTGATATTGAAGAGAATAATAATGAAAATAATGATAATACTAATACTGAAGAAAAAACTAAGGAAACTAGTACTATTGAAGATGTAATATATCCAATGTATTTACCTGTTAATACTTATTTAACTAATACAGAAAAAGTGGATAAAGAAAATGGAGAGAGATTGATACTTACTTTTGATGGAGATAATCCGTTTATGCTAATTGAGGAAACTACAAACTATGAAAAAGAACATTTGATTGTTCCTACTTATGGTGATTTAGAACTTATGGCTTCAACAGTAGCTGTTGTTAATGAAACTTCAGTTAATTGGATAGATAATGATATTGAGTATTATGTTGTTAGTGATAAACTTTCTAAAACAGAATTATTAAATATAGCTAGAAGTATATCAGTATTACCTGTAAGCAAGTAAAGCTTGCTTTTTTTCTTTATTGATATTAAACTATTAAAGAGAAAGAGGGATAGTATGATATATTTTGATAATAGTGCTACGACTGTGGTAGACGATAGTGTATTAGAAACATATAATAAAGTGTGTAAGAGTTATCCTGGTAATTCTAATTCATTACATAGACTTGGTATTAAAAGTAAAGAATTGGAGGATTACTCTACTTCTAATATTGCTAAGTATTTAGGTGTAAAATCTAGTGAAGTAATATATACTTCAGGAGCTACGGAAAGTAATAACACTGTATTAAAAGGAGTGGCTTTTAAATATAGAAATAGAGGTAATCGTATTATTACAAGTCATTTAGAACATTCTAGTATTATAGAAACTTGTAAGTATTTAGAAAAGAATGGGTTTGTTATTGATTATGTTAATGTAAATAGTGATGGTACTATTGATTTGGAAAATTTAAAAAGTTTGATGAGTGATAATACTATTCTTGTTAGTATTGCTGCGGTAGATAGTGAACTTGGTGTTAAGCAGGATATTAAAAGTATTAGTAAGATTGTAAGAGAATATCCTAAGTGCTATTTCCATGTTGATGCTACGCAGGCTATTGGTAAGATTAAAGTTGATTTTAATGATATCGATTTTATGTCTATGTCAATGCATAAGATATTTGGTATGAAAGGTATAGGATTATTAATTAAAAAAGAGAATATTGTTATTGATAATTTAATACATGGTGGTAAATCTAGTACTGTTTATAGGGGAGGTACTCCTGCACTTCCTTTAATTGTGTCTTCTATGAAGGCATTAGAATTAATAATGCCAAATATTGATAAGAATTATAAATATGTAGAAGAATTAAATAAAAAAATATTATCATGTTTAAAAGAGTATGATAAAGTACATATTAATAGTACTGATAGAAGTATTCCTTATATAATCAATTTTAGTATACTAGGTATAAAACCAGAGACATTTATCCATGCTATGGAAGAAGAAGATATTTATATAAGTACTAAAAGTGCTTGTTCTACTGGAGATTCTTCAGACAGTGTATATGCTATATATAAAGATATGGATATATCTACTCATAGTATTAGAATTAGTTTATCTTATAAGAATACTATGGATGAAGTTAATACCTTTATAAATATATTTGATAAAGTTTATAATAAATTGATGTTTAAAAATTAAAATTATAATACATAATAATGATAGAAATAGAAGTTCTAAATAAAGAGGCAATCTGAAGTTTAGAATTTTTTTGTATGTGAATTATTGACAAATTGATAAAAACTGTTATAATAGAAAATCGTCTGAAGAACTTTTGGGGGTTTTGATAATGAATAATAAGAAGATAATGATTACTATTTGTTCATTAATATTATTATTTTTGTTAGTGTGGTCTATTAATATTAGTAATAGTGCAAATAAGTATGTATTAAATATTGATATAAAACAAAATAATAATGTTAATAATCCAATAGATTATAATAAGATAATTAATGATGTTAGAAATGAATACCAGAATGATGATATTGTAGGTATTCTAAGTATTGATAATACTGATTATAGAGTTCCGATACTACAAGGAGAAGATAATAGTTATTATTTAAATCGTGGACCTGATGGTAAAAGAAATTCTATTGGTTCAGTATACTTAGACTATAGAGTCAATATTGACTCTAGTAGGAAGCTATTAATATATGGTCATAATTCATCTAGAATCGATATGCCATTTAAGATTTTAGAAGAATTTTATGATATAGATTACTTTAATAATCATAAAACTATGAGTATTATTACAAGTAATATGGAAAAGAAATATGAAATCTTTTCTGTATATGTAGAAACTAGTGATTTTTCTTACATGAATCTTAAACTTAGTGATGAAGAATTTGATAATCAATTTAAGATGTTTAAGGAGAAATCATTATATGATACAGGAGTAGAAGTACTTCCTAATGATGAAGTGTTAGTACTTCAAACTTGTAGTACTCATAGAGATTATAGTAATTACAAATATAAATATCTATTAATAATATTAAGGAGGGTTTTATAAATGAAAAAGATATTTAATAAGTTTACAAAAATTTTATTACTTGTAGCTATGGTTATATCTGACTTAATGACTCCAATTAAGGTATTTGCTGCTGAAGGTGAAGCAGTTACTCCTAAAAAGGGAGACGTTGGTATTAACGAAACTGTAAGTAATGAAGGTAGTGTAACTGTAACTAAGGGATCAATTGAAAATCCTGGTGATGTTATGGTTACAAAGACAGTTAAGAAAAATGGTGAAGGAAAATTTACTGTCGAATTTGAAGTTAAAGGAAAGGATGCTGAAAGTACTACTACTGTTGTGAAACCAGTATATGTAGTTATTGTGTTAGATACTTCTGGTAGTATGATATGCGATGCTGATAATGGTTCATATGCATTTGATAATTCTTTTTCTGCTGGTTGGGATAGTAGATCATATACAGCTGCTGATGGTGAAACAATCTATTGTAGTAATGCGAGATATCATTCTGATTACATATTGACAGATAAATGGGAGAATGCAGTAAGTGGGGCTGTTACTTTTTCTGAAAATTTAGCTGACCTTGATAATACATATGCATCAGTAGTTACTTTTGCAAGTACTGCTACTACAGCTACTGCTTTTGCACATGGTGCTTTATCTGAAAGTGATTTTAGTCATCCAGTTGGTGGTACAAATTTAGAGCAAGGTCTTAGTAATGCTAAAAGTGCATTAGATGGTATTACAGATGCTAATGCTCAAAAATATATTGTTTTAATTGGTGATGGCGAACCTACTTTTTATGGAAGTGGTATTAAAGATAATGATGGATACGATAATTATCCAACGGCAACATCAAATGCAAAAACTACTGCTGATAATATTAAGAATAGTGGTATAAATATTTTTACAATTGGATATGGTATTGATAATAATACAAATGCTCAAAATATTTTGAAGTATGTTTCTTCTAATACTGATGCACAAGGAACATATACTGATAATGGTTATTATCAATCTGCCAATTCATCTGGTATTGCTGGTACTTTACAAACTGTGTTTAATCAATTAAGTACTTCAATAGCGGGTACTGGAGCTACTTTAACAGATAATATTGGTTCTAGTTTTAGTGTTGATGCTAGTAGTTCTGATTTAATTACAGTAGTAGGAAGTAGTGTAAGTAATACGGATAAATTTGATATTACTGAAGATGTTACTAAGATTAGCTTCGATGTTGAAATTAATGGTGATGAAGCTGATGGATGGGTTAATGTCAATGAAGGATTTACTTTAACATACACTGACTACAATGGTGAAGAAAAAACTATTACATATGGTTCTGATGAGCCACAGCCACAAGTTTATTGGGAAAGAAATACATATAATTATGTAATTAATTATTATAAAGATGAAGTTACTAATACTAGTGATAGTGAACATTATTTGGGAACTTCAGGTAATCTTAGTGCCTTTAATGGTGAAACAATTACTTTAACTGATGAACAAAAGAATGCTCATATAATAACTGGTTATGAGTTATCTAGTAGTAATGTATATACAATTACTATTGATAAAACTAAAGATAATATTATTAATGTTTTATATACTTTAAAGAAATTTGATTATAATGTTAATTACTACTATGATGGCATTAAAGATAATGATAAGAGTTATACTGAAAGTGATGTTACTTATGGCACTGTAGTTAATGCTAATGAATTATATTTTGCTAATACTGATGAATATTCACTTGATACAGAAAACTCTACTAGTGGTAATGTGACTATTAATAATAATGGTATTACGATTGATATTTATTATATAAAGAATAGTTATAGATATGAAGTTCATTATAATTTTAATGGCAATGAAGATACAGACTTTGCTAAGAATCCTGCTGCTTTATATGGTACAGAATTATTTGCTGGTGATTTCTATTTGACTAGTAGTGAGTTAGCTACTAATTATAGTGATTATTTCTTAGAACCAGGCAATAGTAAGAATACTGAGACTATTACTGTTGGTAATAAAGAAAATAGATTAGATATTTATTATGTTAATACTAATTTTAGTAATAATGAAAGTATTACTAAGAGTGCTACTACTAATGGTAATAAGGTAACTAGTTCAAATCAGGTAGTTAATTATAAAATTAATTACAGTGATGTAATTAATAATGTTAGAGGGGGAGACACTGTTACTGTAACACTTGTTGATACTCTACCATTTAAAGGAACTGTAACTGGTTTAACTGAAGGCTGCTCTTATGATAATGATAAAACTATTACATGTACTATTACTAAAACAGCTGATAAATTTGAGTCTCATTATGAAGTAAGTGAAGAAGTTGAATATAGTGTAGTATATGAAGACTTTGCTGATATTAGTGCAAGTAGTAATCCAAAACTAGTTAATACTGTTAATGGTAAAACTACTGTTACTAGTGGAAATATTGTTAAAGAATCTGCTGGTGTAGAAGCTACTGCTGAAGTTCCAGTAGAAATTAGTGGTAACTTAATTGTTCATCATTATACAAAAGATGAAGAAGGTAATAATGTTAGTGTATATAGTGACGAGAGAAGTAGTGCTTTAGTAGGAAGTGACTATGAAACTAACTATAGAACCGATATTATTGGTTATACTGTTGATACTGATAGTATTCCTAGTAATAAAGATGGTAAGTATGCTGTTAATGATACAGAAGTTACTTATTACTATGTTAAAAAAGATGGTGTGATTGATAATCCTACTACTGTTAAATCTTTTGTAAGAGAAGAAGGACAAACAGAGAATATAGTAGAAAGTGTTAATAGTACATTTAATTATACTATTACTGGTACTGCTACTATTAAAGATTATATTGGTACTTATAAAGTTAGAGCTACTGATTATTTACCATATAAGTTAGATACTACTGATATGGAAAAACTTGACGAAAATGATAATATTTATAAAGTTAATGATAAATGTGTATACGATGGTAATATGACTATTGTATGTGAATCTGAAACTAAGAATATTACTAAAGATATGTATGATTCTAATAAAGAATATAGTGTATCTGAAACATTTGAATTGAGTATTAAATATTTAAATATTACTAATGAAACAGTAACTAATAGAGCTAAAATTGAAGTTATATTAGATAATAATAGTAAACCAAGTGAAACTACTACTGAAGATGTTACTGTTAAAGAAGGTAGTGTTAAAGCTGTATATTTAGAAAATGGTAAAGAGACTAATGTTCTAGAAGAAGAATATACTAATACTGGTCTTGTTGGTACTAACTATGAAACTCCATTCAAACCTGTATTTGGTTATACTTTAGATAAAGATCCTGAAAATAAGAATGGTTCTTATGTTGAAGGTGAAACTTTAGTTAAGTATTTATATAATAAGAATAAAGGTACTTTTGTAGAGGAACCTACTGCTGAAAAGAATGGACCAGATAGTGTAGCTAGTATTAATAGTGAATTTGAATATACTATTACTGGTAGCGCTAGTATTAAGGATTATGTTGGTACTTATAAAGTTAAAGTAGTAGATACTTTACCATATAGTATTGATACTGAAAAATCTACTTTAGATAATAGATGTACTTATGATGGTAATAATACTATTACTTGTGTAAGTGAAGAAAAGACAGTTGCTGAAAGTGATTATGTAATTACTGAAGCTGGTGAAAAGGTATTTAACATTAAAGAGACATTTACTTTAAGTTTAGTATATGTTGGTATTAAAACTGAAAGTGTTAAAAATAGTGCTAAAGTTGAAATTATCTTAGATGATAATAGTAAAGAAAGTCCAGTTGATACAGCAGAAACTGAAATTAAAAAAGGTACTGTTAAAGCTACTTATAATACTACTGATGGAGAAGAACTAGCTGATGCAGTTACTACTACTGGTATTGGTGGTAGTGAATATACTACTGAAGCAAAAGAATTCTTTGGATATCATTTAAAAGAAGCTAAGGGGTATACAACTGGTACTTATGTAGCAGAAAAAGAAATACTTGTTGAATATATATATGAATTAAATGATGGTGAAATTACTAATAATAAAGTAACTAAAGAAGGACCTGAAATTATTAGTGATGTTAATGACTATACGGAGTATGTATTTACTTATGATGGTACTGTTAAGGATTATATTGGTAAAGCTACTCTTACACTAACTGATGTTCTTCCATATGAAATATATTCTGCTGGATATGATGATAGATGTGATTATGATTTTGAAAATAATACATTTACTTGCAAAGTAGAATATGATATTACTGAAGAAGATTATGTTAATGGAGAATATAATATTCATGAAGAATTTTACTTAGATGTTATCTATGGGGAACTTGATAGTGATGTTATTACTAATAAAGTAGATTCTAAGTTAGAACTTAGAAAAGTATATAAGGATTCTGAATCTTCAGTTGATAGTAAAGTACTTAAAGGTGAATTACTTGTAAGTTATGTTGATGAAGAGGGTAATGTACTTGATAGTTATACTATTACTGATTATGCTGGTCTTTATTATGAAACTGAGGAAAGAGAATTTGATGGATATACATTTAAGAGTAATTCTGATAATGTTGAAGGATTCTTAATTGCTAATGAAACTATATATGTAGAATATGTATATAGTAAGAATGTTGGTACATATGAAGAATTACCTCCTCAAACTGGTGTTGAAGATATTTCAGTAAATTATATTGGTTACGTACTAGCGGCTTTCTTATTTATCTTACTTGGTAAGAAGAAAGAAGTTAAAAATAATTAATATGAAAAGAGACTAAATGTGTATAGTCTCTTTTTTGATGTCTATATTTTCTTTATTTAAAAAGTTTATTATTATGTTTTTAATTTCTTTGTATCTATTATTTGAAATTGTGTTATGTGCTATATTATCTATTTTAAATAAAGTAACTGACTTAGAACTAATATTATTATATATGTAATTAATTGATTTTTCTGATACTATTTTATCATCTTTTCCCCATAATATTAGGGTGGGACACTTAATATTTTTGATGTCTTCTTGATGTTCAATTACTAAATTTAGAAATTCTTTAAATGTTTTTCTTGGTACTTTTATTAAATTTGATAATATTGTTTTTATTGAATAGTTTTTAAGTAATTTAATTCCTTCTTTGGAACATAAATCTTTTTTGTTTTGATATTTATATGCGGGAGAAGCTAAAATTAATTTGGCTATTTCTTTATAAATAGAAGCTAGATAGCAGGCAATTACTCCTCCCATACTATGTCCGATTAGATATATTTCTTTATAGTTTTTATTTATTATTTTTATTAATTCTTCTTCAGATTTATCTAACCATTCTTCTTTTGTTACATTGTTTATCCTTTTGTTTTTATGCCCTGGAAGAGTAAAATGAAAGACATCATAATTTTTATTTAAGTCATTTATTAATTCTCCAAAGTCATTAGGAGTTCCTCCTAAACCATGTATTAGTAAAACAGCTTTTTTCATAAAATCACCTAATAATATTTTAACATATTTTTTTAATATAAAATATATAAAATTTAGCAATAAAGTGTTGACATTGCTAAATAATAGTAATATAATAATATTAGCAATCGAAAGATAATGATTGCTAAAGGAAGTGATTTCTTTGATAACAAACAGACAAAGAGAAATACTTAAGGAGATTGTTGAAGAATATATTAAGACTGCTAAACCAGTTAGTTCTAATCATATTTGTAAGAAACTTAAGTGTTCTTCTGCGACAATTAGAAATGAAATGGTGAGACTAGAAGAACTTCATTATCTAGAGAAAAATCATTTTGCATCGGGTAGAATACCTAGTGAAGAAGGGTATAAGTATTATGTTGATAATTTAATGGCTCCGAAAGATATGACTGGGGAAGATATGCTAAAACTTCAAACGATATTTAAGAATAATTCACTAGACCTTAATGATACGATTAAGAAGAGTATTGAAATAGTTAGCGAAATTACTAATTATACGGCAATAGTACTTGGTAGTTCATCTAAAGAAAATAGACTTAAGAAAGTTGAAGTAGTACCACTAGAGGAAAACAGAGTATTATCAATAGTTATTACTGATAGAGGAGTAGTTCAGCATAAGATACTTAGTTTACCTGATAGAGTATCTAATGAAGATGTTAAGAAGACAGTAGAACTAATTAATAAGTTAGTAGTGGGTACTCCGATTAATGAAGTTAGTGAGAAGTTAGAGTATGAAGTTAAACCTATTATTAGAGATTATGTTAGTCAGTATGAAGCTTTATATAATACTTTTTATGATGCATTTCATGAATTTACGGTAGAAAGAAATAATAATACTTATTTTGGTGGTAGAACTAATATGCTTAAACAACCAGAATTTAATAGTATTGATAAGGTAAAAGAAATACTTAGTAAGTTTGAAGATGTTGATAGTATTTCGAAGATGAGAGAAGAAGAGAATGGTATTAACATTTATGTTGGTAGTGAGACTGAACTTATGGATGATGTATCTGTTATAAAGACTAAATATAATGTAAATGGTGAAGAAGGTACGATTGCTATTATAGGTCCTAAAAGAATGGAATATGGTAGAGTTGTAGCACTTCTTGATTATATAAAAAATAACCTAGGAGGTAATGATGAGTAAAGATAAAAAGAAAAAGATTGAAGAAGTAAAAGAAGAAAACTGTGGATGCACTGAAGGTAAAGAATGTACATGCGGTGATGGATGCAATTGTGGAGACTCTTGTACATGTGGTGATTCTTGTGAATGTGGTGAAGGGTGTACATGTGGTGATAATTGCTCTTGTCATGAAGAATCTAATATAGATGACGAAAGAGAATTATTAGGTAAGAGAATTAAAGATTTAGAAGAAGCTCTTCTTAGAAGCCAAGCTGAACTTATTAATTATAAGAAGAGAAAAGATGAAGAGACTGATAGGATTATTAAATATGCTGAAGAAGACATATTAAAAGGATTCTTACCAATACTTGATAATTTTGAAAGGGCAATTGGTATGGATGATGATAATCTTAAAGATGATGTGTCTAAGTTTCTTGAGGGATTTAAACTTATGTATAAACAAATACAAGAATTACTTGGTAAGTTTGATGTTAAGGAGATTGATGCTTTGAATAAAGAATTTGATCCCGCTATTCATAATGCAGTAGCTATGGATAAGAAAGAAGGCGTTAAGTCTGGAACTGTGACGGAGGTACTTCAAAAAGGTTATATGTACAAAGATAGAGTTCTAAGAACAGCGATGGTAAAAGTTAATGAATAAAGAGGTTATTAAAGAAATAATATATATTGCTATTGCAATTATACTTGCTATCTTAGCTATTAAATTTGTTATATGGGCTTTACCTGTAATATTAATAGGGTTACTTGCAATATTTATTTATATTTCAATTAAGAAAGATAAGTATAAGAAAAGTAATATAAGTAAAAGTACAGATAAGAATAAAAGGATGAAAGTTATACATGAATTTGATGATAAGGATTAACTATGAATAATATAGAATTATTATTTCAAGCTCTTGGTATTATATCTAGTATATCAGGAAATGAATATAGTTTAGATGATATATTTATTGGTAGTAATCCTAAGATATTTGATTATTCTAATAGACTTCTTTTTGATATATTAGACTTACTTGATAAAGGTTATAGTGAAGAAGATATTATTAGATTAATTAATGATTGTGAGTTTAATGGTATTAATGATTTAAATGATGAGGAAAAGAATTATTTAAAGAGTGATGCTAAGAAGACTTTAAAAAAGATTATAAATAATAGAAAAGGAGAATGATATATATGAGTAAAATTATAGGAATTGACTTAGGTACCACAAATAGTTGTGTTGCCGTATATGAAGGGGGAGAGGCTAAAGTTATTACTAATCCCGAAGGAGCTAGAACTACTCCTTCAGTAGTAGCTTTTAAGAATGGAGATATTATTGTAGGTCAAAAAGCTAAGAACCAAATGGTTACGAATAAGGATACAATATCTTCTATTAAGAGAAAAATGGGTACTAGTGAGAAAGTGGAGGCTAATGATAAGAAGTATACTCCAGAAGAAATATCTGCAATGATACTAGGAGACCTTAAAAAGACTGCGGAAGCTTATCTTGGTGAGACTGTAAGTAAAGCTGTTATTACAGTACCTGCTTACTTTAATGATAGTCAAAGACAAGCTACGAAAAATGCTGGTAAGATAGCAGGACTTGAAGTAGAGAGAATTATTAATGAACCTACTGCTGCTGCTTTAGCATATGGCCTTGATAAACAAGATAAGATGCAAACAGTACTTGTTTATGACCTTGGAGGTGGTACATTTGATGTATCTATCCTAGAATTAGGTGATGGTGTATTTGAAGTTAAATCTACTAGTGGTAATAATAAACTAGGAGGAGACGACTTTGATGAGAGAATCATGGACTGGATGGTTAAGGAATTTAAGAAAGAATCTGGTATAGACTTATCTAATGATAAGATGGCTATGCAAAGAGTTAAAGATGCTGCAGAGAAAGCTAAGAAAGATTTAAGTGGTATGACTACTACTGAGATATCTTTACCGTTCATTTCTCAAGGAGAAGAAGGACCTATTCATTTGAATATGAGTTTAACTAGAGCTAAATTTGAAGATTTAATTAGTGATTTAGTAGAGTCTACTACTGAACCGGTTAGAAAAGCTTTAAAGGATGCAGGACTTACTGCAAAAGATATTGATAAAGTTTTACTAGTAGGTGGATCTACTAGAATACCTTGTGTACAAGAACTTGTTAAGAAAGAGCTTGGTAAAGAACCTTCGAAAGAGGTTAACCCTGATGAAGTTGTTGCTATGGGTGCTTCTATTCAAGGTGGAGTACTTACAGGAGATGTTAATGATATCGTACTTCTTGATGTTACACCATTATCTCTTGGTATTGAAACACTTGGTGGCGTTATGACGGTTCTTATTCCTAGAAATACGACTATTCCTACTAGTAAGAGTCAGGTATTTTCAACAGCTGCTGATAATCAACCAGCAGTAGATATTCATGTATTACAAGGTGAAAGACCAATGGCTAATGATAATAAGACACTTGGTAACTTCCAACTTACAAATATTCCACCTGCTCCTAGAGGTGTACCACAAATAGAGGTTTCATTTGATATTGATGCTAATGGTATTGTTAATGTTAAAGCTAAAGACTTAGGTACAAATAAAGAACAATCTATTACAATTACCGCCACTAATACTTTAAGTGATGAAGAAATTGATAAGATGATGAAAGAAGCTGAGAAAAATAAAGAAGCAGATGCTAAAAAGAAAGAAGTAGCAGATGCTAAGAATGATGCTGAACAGGTTGTGTTTATGACAGAGAAAGCTCTTAAAGATTTAGGTGAAAAAGTGTCTGATAGTGATAAAAAAGAAGCAGAAGAGTTAATGGAAGAGACTAAGAAAGCAATAGAGACTGAAGATGTTGAAAAGATTAATAAAGCTAAGGATAAATTATTAGAGAAAGCTAATGCTCTAGCTACTAAGGTTTATGAAGAGGCTGCAAAAAATAATCAAAGTACTTCTGAAACTACTGAAGAACCTAAAGAAGAAAAAAAGACTAAGAAAAATGATGATGGCGTAGTAGATGCTGAATATGAAGAAAAATAATTGGATAAAAGTTCTAGCTTGCTAGAACTTCTATCTTGTAATAGGAGATATTATGAATAAAAGAGATTATTATGAGGTTTTAGGAGTTTCTAAAACTGCCAGTCAAGATGAGATTAAGTCAGCATTTAGAAAACTTGCTAAAAAGTATCATCCGGATGTTTCAAAAGAAGAAAATGCTGCGGAAAAGTTTAAGGAAGCACAAGAAGCTTATGCAGTGTTATCTGATGAAAATAAGAGAAAACAATATGATCAATTTGGGCATGCAGCATTTACGAATAGTCAGGGTGGATTCTCTGGATACGAAGGCTTTGACTTTGGAAGTATGGATGATATATTAAGTGAAGTACTTAAAAATTTTGGCTTTCATACAGGAGGAAGTTATTCTAGTTCGAGGGGAAATCGAAGACAAGATGGTTCCGACTTATTATATCGGATGACAATATCATTTGATGAAGCTGTGCATGGTACGAAGAGGGATATTAAGATAGATGTTGAAGATGAATGCTCGGAATGTGATGGTAAAGGTGGTTTTGGTAGTCATACATGCTCTGAATGTAAAGGTTCTGGTACGGTAACTAGACAACAAGCTTCTTTATTTGGCTCATTCTTATCTAGGACTACTTGTCCTAAATGTGGGGGGACTGGTACTTCTTTTGATAAAACATGTACTATATGTCATGGAAGTGGAAGAGAAGTTAAGAATAAAACTTTAACTGTTACTATTCCTAAAGGGGTAGATACTGGTAATAGAATAAGACTTGCTGGTAAGGGTGAAGCTGGTACTAATGGTGGTTATCCAGGAGACCTTTATATTGAGTTTTCAGTTAAAGATGATGAATTTTTCCAAAGAGATGGTAATGATATATATGCTGTAATTCCTTTAACTATTACAGAAGCCGCTCTTGGCTGTAAAAAGATGGTTCCTACTATTCATGGTAATGTAGAACTAACCATTCCAGAAGGTACTAAAAATAATACGAGACTTAGACTTAAAGGTAAAGGAATTGATTCAGATATTAATAGTAGAAAAGGGGATATGTATGTTATTACTAATGTTATTATTCCTAGCAAACTAAATAGAAAGCAAAAAGAACTATTTAAAGAACTATCTGATACTGATTTAGATAATGAAAATGAATTTAAAGATTATGAAAAAATACTAAAGAAATATTAGTATTTTTTTACATATAAATGTATATTTTTGTGAAATTTGAAAATCCGACAAAATTTAGTCAGTGTCTTGACATAACATTATAAAATGTGATATATTAACAATAGGCATAGTATGATATCATTTATAATAGTAGAGATGTATATTATAGTGTCAGTAAGAAAGAAAAAGTCTTAAACATTAAGGGCAATGAGGGGAGTGATGAAGTGAATTTTATTTAAAAAATCGCAATTAGTAGTGTTCATATTCAATTATGGATTACATAATTTACTAAATTGAATTGATGGGAGGAAGTGAAGAAAAGAGTGAGATATATAAATAAGTTAATGCTTGTATTTTCTCTAGTTCTATTTGCAGCTATTTCAAGAGTTAATGCTGAAGTGGTTAATAATACTGATAGTCCACAGGATGTTAGATTATATTTACAGTCAACTGAAAATATAACGCCAGATGAAAAAACTGATGCTTCAGAAGATAAAAAACGTATATGGAATGTAATTTTTTCTACTAATGAATTAGTATGGAATGTTAATCAAAATGTTGATGGTGGAGCATATTATTATGTATGGAATGCTGAAACCGGAAAATATAGTCGTGAGATTGCCAGAAATAGTGGCGCAGTAACTACTACTTTAGCAGATAATGAAGCGTCAAAAACAGTAGATATTACCAATAAGTCAAATTTTGATGTTACACCTAGTATAACTATATCTAGTCAAGATATTACTGGTTTATTTAGTGCAACTTATAATGGTGGGTCAATTGCGTGGAATGTAACTAAAAGTGCTACGGTAACTGTAGATTCAAGTGTTTTAGAAAGTATTACTGAATTGATACCTGATAATTTTACTAGTAAAACTGTTGGAAATGAAAATGTTTATGTAGCAGGTAATGTCACTATTAATTTAGAAAGTGGTTCTATATATGCCTCTAATTACAGTCAACCATAAAAGCAAATAATGTAACATGATAGAATATACATTGTTATATCTAGTTTTAGAAAGGATATATTAATATGATAAAAGAGAAAAACAAAAAAATAACTAAAAAAATAAGACATTACAGAATTATTAATATTATATTATTTGTTATTTTAATAATTGTCGTTATTTTTGCTGTATATAGACGTTACGATGAAGGTATAATATTTAGTAAACCGGAATTGGATATAGGGCAAAAAGAAATAGACAATACTAATAATGAGCAAGAAAAAAAGGTAATTAATGATGATTCTTCGAAGGGTGAATTTACATTATATTTAGTAGGAGATTCTTTTGTTGCTCAAAATGGTTCATCATCTTTTAAAGTAAATATTAGAAATGTAAAAAGTTCTAATCATGATATAGTAGTACGTTTTTTTATATCAAAAGACGAATTAGAGAAACAAGGTATATCTATAAGTGATAATGATTATTTAATCGCTGAATCAGGAAGATTTGAACCAGGATATTTTATTGATGAAGTAATATTAAAAAAATTACCAAATGGCATAGTACTTCCCAAGGGTAAGTATAATTTAACTTTATCTGAGGTTTATTACCATCATAAAACAGGAGTTATATCATCATATGAAGCAAAAATACCTGTTACATTGGAGGTGTTAAACTAATGGAAAAAAAGAATGATTTGAATCAAAATATAAAAAAAACTAATAATGGTAATTTAAAACTTTCACAATATAAATTAAATAAAATTATAATGATAATATTATTAATATTAATTGTTATTATTTCAGTATCTAAAATAGTACATTATTTCTGTAATGAAAAAGTGAGTTATGATAAAAGGGCTATAAATATTTCTGAAAGTAATGTTGATATAGAAAAATTATATTTGATGAAATTTAATAGTGAATTAACAGTGACTAGTGAAGAAGTGATTTTTGTAGACTTTAATAATAGTGAAGCAAGTGTTAATTTTACTTCGGCATCTTCTAATAAAGTTTTAGTAAGAGCTGAAATATTTACTAATGTATCCAATTTAAAGCAAAAACCGACTAAAAAGTTTTGGACAAAATTACTATATCCTGAAGATAAAAGATTAGTAAGAATTGGGGATACAGGATGGATTGAGTCTGGTAAAATAATTGAAAAAATAAAACTGGATGAATTACCAAGTAAAAGTTGTCCAATTACAATACGCTTTACGGCAGTTAATCCTGCTAATACTAATATAAATGCTGGTATGTTTTCGATGAATACTGATTTAGTTATTGTTGATTATGAAGGAAATATGCTAGATGAAGATGGCGTATGGAAAAATTTAAATAGTGAATAATATAAAAGAAAGAAAGGAAAATAAAATGAAAAAAAATAAAATTTTAACTTTAAGTTTAGCTTCTATGGCATTTTTATTTGCAGGTACTCTTGTAGTTAATGCTGAAGATGCTAGTTCACAAGATGTTGGATTAAATTTAAAACCAACAATTACGACAGGAACTGAAACTAAAACGGAAGAATCTGATGATTTAACAAAAATTTGGAATGTAACTTTTAGTACAGATAATTTAGTATGGAATGTAAATCAAAATAAAGATGGTGGTTCATACTATTATGAATGGGATGAAGATCATGGTGTTTATAATAGGGTAACTGTGACTCCTGCTAGTTCTACTGCTACTACTACTTTAGCAGATGGGGAAAGTGTTAGTAGAACAATAACTATTACTAACAAATCAAATTTCGATGTAACACCTAGTATAGCAATAGCTAATGGTTCATATGTTACTGGTTTATTTACTGCAAGTTATTCAGGTGGAACTCTTGCATATGGTAATAATGCTGATGCTAATATAACTATTGATGAGGAAAAATTAGAAACAATTGATACTTTGTTATCAGAAAGTGGTATAACAAATACTATAATTGTTGGAAATGCTCCGGCATATTTAGCTGGTACTGCTACTATTAGTTTAAGTTCTGGTGATATTTATCCAGCAGAAGTAATTTATAATGGAACAACTTCGGAAGAATTCTTAGATACTGCAGAAACGGTTAATCCTGGTCAAACACTTAAATTAAATAATAGTGTAACATTTGATGAAAATTATTCAGTTACTGTATGGGAAAAAGTCTTTAATTTAGATTTAAATGGTAATACGATTACTACTAATAGTGGTGTGGATAAAGATTTATCTAATATGGGCTACAAGGCATCTGCTATTACTTATAGCGCTGAAGGCGATATAACTATTTCTAATGGTACAATTACAACTGCTTATGGTGCTGGTATTTATTTAGATGAAGTTAATGCTACATTATCTAATTTAAATATTACATCTAATACAGTTGGAGTACAACCAACAGTTGAATATTCATCAGCAGTACGTTTGACATCAGCTGCAAGTGCAACAATTAATAGTGGTACTTATACTGGTAAGAATGCTATTGCTATCTCAAATAGTGGTGGTGATGTAGTTATCAATGGTGGAACATTTAATGGAGACTTATTCTTCAGTAATAATACAAACTCAGGTGTTTCTAAATCATTAACAATTAATGGTGGAACATTTGATGGTAATTTTGTAAACTTTGATAAGGGAACTGTAACTATTAATGGTGGAACATTTACTAGTGATCCAACTAATTATATAGGAAGTGGTTGCCATGTAACTGATAATGGTAATGGTACTTATACTGTTACAAAATAAAATATAAATATGAGTAGTTAAAATAAAAAATGGTATTTAGAAAGAACGGTTCTTCTCTGGGTTAACGGAAGGACCGTTCTTAAATATTAAGAGGTGATGATCTTGAATTCATTATCTCTAATTTAATTAATGGTCTTTTTTTTATTTATAATAATTGGTATAATTATATTTAGGAAAGTGAGGTAATTATGGATATTGATGATTTAATTAATAAAGAAGATAATTTGTATATTCCTAAGCATTCACAGACTTTGATGAATAAAAAGAATAAAAGAGTTGTTATTGTAAAAAGAAAAAGAAGAGGAGTTAAAAATACATGGGTTATTGTTTTACTTTGTATTTTTGTAATAGTTATTATCTATAGTTTACTTAAAATATATATGTGGAATGTCGATAATAACAGGACTACTGATATTACTAAAAAAATAGAAAAAATAACAGATATAAAAGAAATAGAAGATAATTCTTTTACAGAGTTAGTAGGTGTTGAAGATGATCAAGATAATCCTTACTGGTATTATATTACTTTTCCTTTAATTGATGTTGATATTAGGGAATTAAAAAGTCAAAATAGTGATACTGTTGGGTGGATTAATGTTAATAATACTAATGTTAATTATCCTTTTGTTCATACTAGCGATAATGATTTTTATTTGAATCATTCTTTTGATAAGAGTTATAATGAAGCAGGTTGGTTATTCTTAGATTTTAGAAATGATACTAATTTTAGTGATAGAAATAATATTATTTATGCTCATAGTAGACTCGATAAAACAATGTTTGGTTCTCTTAGTAAGGTTCTTAAAAGTGATTGGTATAATAATAAAGATAATCATATTATTAGACTCTCTTTAGAAAATGAGAATACTTTGTGGCAGATTTTTTCAGTATATACAATAAAATCTGAAACTTATTATATTACTACTAATTTTAATAGCGATAGTGAATATTTGGATTTTTTAGATACAATAAAGAATAGAAGTTTATATGATTTTAATGTTAATTTAAGTAAAGACGATAAAATATTAACTCTTAGCACTTGTTACTCTGATACTGAAAGAACTGTAGTTCATGCTAGGTTAATTAAGAAGAGTAGTAAAAAAATATTGAATTAACATATATTGTGTGATAAAATTGTTATGATAGATAGGTGTTTGTCTTCATGAAATATTTGTTTAATCAAATTATGGGATATAAAAGAATAATAGTTGTTTTAACCTTAGTATTATTACTTTTTGGTTATAAAACTATACGATACTTATGCATTAGATGAACAAATGAATGACAATACTTATGCGTTTACCTTATATGGTGATACATCTGTTAGTATACCTGCTAATTCGATAAAAAATATTTATTACGGTATAAGGAATGTTAATGGTGGTAGTGTAAGATACGGTGTTGGTTATTCTTCTACTAGTACTGTTGTTAGAATATATGATAATTCTATTGATAGTGTCCAAGGATTACTTACTGAGAATGCGACAAAGATGGTTAGGTTGCAACTTAAAAATATTGGTGATACTTCTGATACTGTTGTTTTGTCTACAATACTAGGTTATGAAAATGGTGGTAATTTGATTGTACCAAATGGTGTTCTTTGGTTACTGAAGTAGCTTCTTCTGTTGTTAGAAAGACAGCGGCAGAAGAGATTAGTGAATTATTTGATCCTGGTAATGTTACTAAGTCTAATAATGGAAGATCATATCGATATGATGAAACTAATATGTTAATGGAAGATCTTGATGGCAATATAAGATATTTTGGAAAAAATCCTAGTAATTATGTTTGGCTTGGAGAATACTCTGATTCGCAAAATACAGTAAAAAAATTATATCGTATAGTTGGTGTTTTTGGTGGTAATTTGAAAATAATAACTAAAGATAGTATTGGTGATCTTTATTTTAGTAAAACATCAGTTAATGGAGCATATAATAAATTTGCTAATTCTGATATTATAAAAATTTTAAATCCGGATTTTGAAGACGAAGCTTCTAATAATAGTTTATATTGGTATAAACAAAGAGGTACTTGTTCGGGATATGAATGTGCCTTTACTCTAAATGGTTTAGATAGTACAGTTAGAACTAAAATATTAAAAACTGATTGGTATTTGGGCGGTAATAATGATTCTAGTTCTACTTTTCCAGATCAGTTCTATAATTTAGAGCGAGCAGGGGATTCAATTAAAGCTTATGTCGGACTAATGTATCCATCGGATTATGGATATGCTGCTAATTTTAATAATTGTACAGTTAATATTTATAATTACAACAATTCTAATTGTACAGGTAATAATTGGTTATATACAAGTGGTGTTTATACTTGGACTATTACTCCAAGAACGGGTAGTACAACTAATATATGGTATATTTATAATACAGGTTACCTTCGTGATAGAAGCGCGTCTTCATATAGAAGTGCTGTTCGACCAGTATTTTATTTAAAATCTGATGTATATATTGAGGATGGAATTGGTACTGAACAGAGGCCATTTAAAATATCATAAATATCTATTTATTTAGATATTTTTCTTTTGTTATTTTGTTTTTAATGATATAATTATTTTGGGTGTTATATTATGCAAAGATATTTTGCTAAGGATTATGATAAGAATTTGATATTGGAAAATAGTGATATTCATCATATTAAGAATGTTATGAGAATGAAAGAAAATGACATAATTGAGGTAGTCTATGAAAATAAGTTATACATATGTAAAATTAGTTCTTTTGAACCGTTTTCTTTGAATATTGAGAAAATAATTGAAGAGGAAAATAGTATTGGCCTTGATGTTACTGTAGCGGTAGGTCTCGTTAAGGAACAAAAAATTGATTTAATACTTCAAAAACTCACTGAACTTGGTGTAAACACTATTATTCCTGTTAATATGGAACATAGTATTGTAAGGTTAGATGATGCTAGATTTAAAAAGAAGAAAGAAAGATGGATAAGTATATGTAAAGAGGCTAGTGAACAATCAAAAAGGACTAATATTCCGGTAATTAAGGATATTATGAATATTAAAGATTTAGTTAATTTTGATAGTGATATTAAATTAGTGGCCTCCACTAAAGAGAAGGATAAAATGTTTAATTACTATTTACAAAAAATAGAAAACTATGCTAAAATTATAATAGTAATTGGACCAGAAGGGGGAATTAGTGAAAAAGAAGAAAACTATTTATATGAAAATGGTTTTGATAGAGTTAGTTTTGGTAATTTAATATTTAGAGTTGAAACTGCTTGTATATATGCAGCATCAATATTTAATTATTTTAGTAGTATGAGGTGAATCTGATGAATTTTTATGATAATTTAACTGATAGTGGAGTATTCTTTTTTTGGATTGCTATTATCCTTACAATTTTTTTATTGGTACTTGCCATATTTTTATTAATAAAAAATAGAAAATTAGCTACTTTATTGAAAGAAGAAAAGAAACCTGAAATTTTTTCTAATAATGATGATGATAGTATACATATAGTGGAAGATAATCCTACTGAGGTTGCTGTGAGTGTTGAAGAACCTGAAATTTTTCAAATTGAAGGTAAAAGTGAATATATAACTGACCCAAACACTGAATTGATTGAGAATAAAGATGTTAAACGAGAAGAAAATAAATGTATATTTGAAGAAGAAATGCCTAAATTGTTTGAATCTAGTAGCGATATTAAAAAGAATGATAATTTAAATGAGAGTAATTCAAAACCATATCAAAAAAATATTCTTAGAGAAATGTCTAGGAGGATGCCTACATCTCCTATTCATATTGAAAAGCATGATATAACAGATGATGATAAAAATATTTATAATGTGTCTAGCGATTTGGATGGTATCGATTTTGGCGAAAATGATGTATTTCCTTTAGAGAATATGGAAGATGTTTATGAAGCAGATGACAATATGAAGGAAATTGTATCAAGGATGGAAGAAGAAATTAAACCTTCTAATATTGAACTTACTGATTATGAAAAGAAGCAGGAAGAGGAAGCTATTATTAGTTATGAAGAACTAGAAAAAGTTAAGGATAAAATATATAATTTAACTGAGGAAGAAGAAGATGGGGAGTTTATTGATGAACTAAAGAATTTTAGGCTGGATTTAAGATGAACACAGAGTGTTCATCGTTTTTTTTATAAAGAAAGAAGTATTTGTGTGGGTATTTTTTTTGTCACTTTATGATTTTTTATATATTTTTCATGTGCAACGACGGGCATGCTTTTTTTTCGACATATAATTTTTATGTAGAAGTATATACTTTTAATAGGTGATAATCTTGAAGAAAATGAAATTAAAGGGTACTTCAAAAAAGAAATTGTTTAAATCTTTTATTCGTATTATTATTTTATATTTGGTCTTTTCTATTACTTTTTATTATTCTCTAAAAAATAGTAATAATATTAATAATTCTAAGTTTATTAATTTTTTATTAGAGGGTGGTAATAGTCATTTACTGGGAGATTATAAATTAATTGATATAGTTAATTCTAGTACTAATTATTTATTTAGTATTGATTTTAAAAAACCTAGCACAATCTTTAACACTAGTATATTAAGAGGTGAAACATCTAATATCGAATTAGAACATGATGATGATTATAGTAATTTAGAAGAACTAAAAAAAATTAGTTCTTATATTGAAGATCCTAATCCAGTTGATATTAATAATCCTATTGTTTATATTTATAATTCTCATCAATTGGAAAATTATAATAATTTTAATTTAGATATATATGGAATTACTCCTAATGTATTAATGGCTTCTTATTTACTTAAAGAAAAGCTTAATAGCAAGGGTATATCTACAATAGTTGAGGATGCTAATTTAACTGAATTTTTATCTATAAATGGGTGGAATCATGCTAGTTCTTATAAAGCTTCTAGAATATTTATTTTAGATAAAAAAAATAAATATAGTTCACTTAAATATTTTATTGATATTCATAGAGATTCAGTAGGTAGAAGTAGTACTACTACTAGTATTGGTGGGAAAGATTATGCTAAAATTTTATTTGTGATTGGACTTGAACATGATAACTATAAATCTAATTTAAAGACTGTTGAAGAGGTTAATAGTTTAGTTAATAAGTATTATCCTTCTTTATCAAAAGGAATATTAAAAAAGGAGGGAATAGGGGTAGATGGTATTTATAATCAAGATATTAGTCCGAATAGTATCTTAATTGAAGTTGGTGGAGTAGATAATAATATTGATGAAGTATTAAATACTATAGAGGCTTTATCTAATATATTGTTCTATTATATTAGTGGTGATAATAATGGATAAGAAAAAATTTATTAAAATTATATTTATTATCTTATTTTTAGCTTTTGTAGTATCATATGTTATAGAGGAAAGTGGCTACTACGAATATAATTTACAAAATAGAACTATTCTTACTAATGATTCAATGAAAAAATTTGAGAAAGATGTTAGTGAAGGAAAAGATGTTACACTAGAGGATTATGCAGTTTCTACTTCTAAGGATTATACTAATTCTTTTACTAAGAGAACTAATAAAGTTTCTATTGGTGTTAATAAAATATTAAAAAAAGGAATTGAATATTTATTTAGATTACTTGGAAGTTTTGTTAAAGAATAATTAATATTGTATTTTTTATATTTTTTTGATAGAATATACTTGTGGTGATAATAATGGATAACAAAAAGATAGAAGAAAAAATATTAGATGTTTTAGATAGAATTAGACCTTATTTAGAAAATGATGGTGGTTCTGTTAAGTTTAACAGATATGAAAATGGTGTAGTATATGTTTCTATGACTGGAGCTTGTTCTAATTGTGAGCTTGCTTCTTATACATTAGAGGATGGTATAGAGAGTGCTCTAATTAATGAAGTTCCTGAAGTTATTAAGGTTGTAAATGAGGATTAGTTTCCTTATTTTTTTTAAGCCATAATGGAAGTGGTATATCATAATATTTAGATAAATATAAGTAGATGTTATATAGATAATTTTCATATTCATCTATTCTGTTTATTATGGTATTTAGTTTATTTTCTTCTAAAGTATTTGTTATTATTTTATCAATTGTATTAAAATAATAATTTGGATATAATATTCTAGAGTATAATACTTGGATTCCATACTTTGAATAGTTATTATGTTTAAAGTATTCATCCAATTCTCTATATATGCTAGTATTATTTATAAAGAAAGAGTATTTTATATACTCAGCTATATCTCTTGCTTTATGATCAAATATAATATTAAATGGATCATATAATGAATTGGATAATTTTATATGTGATACTACTTTTCTATCTAGATAATCATCTTTTTGGACTTCTCTTTTAGTATTTACTAAATAAGAAATAGCATTTTCTGATAATCCAATAAAGTAATCAGAGCTTTCCCTAATAAGGGGGTATTTTCCTCTATTTTGAGAGATAAATTCTTCTAGAAAGTCTGTTCTATTAGACCATAGAATTTCCCAATTATTCCTTTCTAATTCGGGTATTATATTTATATTGATATTAGATAGATTTGATATGTTAGGAAGGGTAAGAATAGATATTCTTTTTATTAATATAAGAGAATATAATTTATTATTTATAATGGTAAATAAACTATTTTCTTTATTTGGTATGATAGTATTTATATTTAAATCAGTAGATAATTTATATATAATATTTATATCATTGGTACTATATATTTCTTTTAATACTAGTGTATTGTTTTTAACTTTTAATATATAATTATTATCTTTTGATTTTAATGTGTTTATTTTTATATTATAGTAGTATTCTATTATATTTTCCATGTATCATCCTTATTATAATTTATTATTTTTAATTTAGATATAGACTATTATTTTTAAATATGGTAAAATATTGTTTAGGTAATGAATATGAAAAAAACTATTAAAGATTATGATTTAAATGGGAAGAAAGTTATTATTAGATGTGATTTAAATGTACCTATAGATAATGGTATTATTCTTGATGATACAAGAATTAGGTCTAGTATTAAGACAATTAGGTATGCAATTAATAATGGTGCTAGTGTTATTTTACTTTCTCACTTAGGTAGAGTCAAAAATGTTGATGACAAAAAAAATAATAGTTTATATCCTGTATCAATTGCTTTATCTAATATATTAAAAAAAGAAGTGTTATTTTCTCCTGAAACTAGGGGTAAAGAACTTAGTAAAATGGTTAGTGAATTAAAAGCTGGTGATATATTACTTATAGAGAATACTAGATTTGAAGATATAATTGGTAATAAAGAATCAAAATGTGATAAGAGACTTGCTAAATATTGGGCTAGCTTAGGGGATATTTATATTAATGATGCATATGGAACATGCCATAGAAATCATGCATCTGTTACAGGAATTCCTTTATATATACCTAGTGGTATTGGCTTTCTTGTTGAAAGAGAAATTAATAAAATTAATGGTGTTCTTGATTCTAATACTCATCCATTTGTTACAATACTTGGTGGTAAAAAAATTGATGATAAGATTAAGTTAATCCAGTCTTTAGTTAATATTAGCGATAAATTAATAATAGGTGGAGCAATGTCGTTTACTTTTCTTAAAGTGCTTGGATATAATATTGGTAAGAGTACTATATCTGAAGATAATTTTTCTTTTTGTAAAAGACTATTAAACGAATATGGAGAAAAAATAATATTACCTGTTGATTTTGTTTGTGAAGACGGAACTAAAGAAATTGATGAATTTGATGATAATGATATAGGTTATGATATAGGGCCTAAGACAGTTAGATTATTTGATAGAGTGCTTAAGGATGCCAGAAGAGTAATATTAAACGGACCTATGGGAATGTTTGAGGATAAGAAATATTCTGATGGTACTAGAAAAGTATTTAATATTCTTGGCAAGTATAAGATTAAGACTGTAATAGGAGGAGGAGATTCTGCTTCTGCAGTTAATAATCTCGGCTTTGAAGATATGTTTTATCATGTATCTACCGGAGGCGGAGCAACAATGAAATATTTAGAAGATAGAAAATTAATAGGAATTGAAGTGATTGAAGATGCAAAAAAGTAAGATCAAGATTTATTTAGGATTTGTAATGGTATTATTTGTGGCAGTGTTGTTCTTTTCTTTAAAGGATAATTTTAAAGATATTGTACACAATTTAAGCCATGTCAATATATTATGGTTAATGCTTGGAATTGGATTTGTTTTCTTATCTAAGTATTTTATTGGTTTAACTACTTATGAACTAGGTGTGAAAGAAAACAAAAAATTGAGTTTATCTAAAGTGATTCAAATTTCATTAATATATCCTTTTTATGCAGGAATAACTCCCAGTAGTATTGGTGGCGAAGGATTTGAAATTTTTTATTTAAAACAATGCGGTATATCTTATGGTGGCGGAACTAATATTCAAATGCAGAAGTTTATTTTGTATGAGATATCAATGATTTCAATAAATGTATTAGTGATTATTCTTAACTTTTTCACAGGGATAGTAGTGGATTCTTCTTTTGTTGGTAGTGCTGTTACTTTAAATTTTATTGTTAACTTAATATTACTTGGTGGTAGTTTTTTAATTACTTATAATAAATGGATTAAAAATTTTATTCTTAATGGTGGTGTTAATATTCTTAGTAAGATAAGAATTATTAAGGATCCAGATAAATCTAGGGAAAAAATTGATGAGTTTTTAGTTAATTTTGATGAAGGAGCTAAAACTTTACATAAAGATAAAAAGTTGTTTTGGAAACTTGTTGTCTATAATGCGTTAGCCATTATTTTCTTAACTATTGCTGCTTGGCCTGTAGCAAGGGCAATGCATATTAAAGAAATTAGTATTATTAATTTATTTGTTCTTGCAGCTTATGCTAAGATGATGTGTTTACTAGTTGTTACTCCAGGCAATAGTGGTGCTGCTGAATATTGTTTTATCTATTTGTTTACGGGATTAATACATGAAGATGGTATAATGGCATATATGCTTATATGGAGATTAGTTACATATTATGTTCCTTTAGTAACAGGAGGAATTATGGCTATGTCATGGGAAAGGAGAAGAGTTCGTGAAGAAGCTATTAGTGCTAAATCACAAAATGGGAATGCTTTATGATGAAGTATATTACTATATAGATAAACTTAATAATATTGATACTGATATGGATATTATTGTTTGTCCATCAAATATTTATTTAGAAGCTTTTCTTGAAACTTGTGATTATCCAATAGGTAGTCAAAATGTTCATTATGAAATGGATATTAATAATACTGGTGAGATATCGACGATTCAGTTAAAATCTTTGGGAGTAGAATATTCTTTAGTAGGTCATTATGAAAGAGTAAGTAAATTTCATGAAAATGAAAAAATTGTAAATGAAAAACTTCTTAGTATAGTGGATGCTAATATTTTTCCAATTTTATGTTTTGGTGAAGGAGAATCGGAAGATTATAGAGAAGTTCTTCCTAAAAAGTTAGATGCATATCTAAAAGAAGTAGAGAATATAGAGTTTATTATTTTTGCTTATGAACCAGAATATGCAATAGGAACAGGTATTCTTCCAAATATAAATAGAATAAAAGAGGTTACAGAGTTTATTTCTGGCTATTTAGAAAGTAAATATCATAAAAAACCCAATTTATTATATGGTGGAAGTGTTGATTCTAGTAATATTAAAGATATTATTAATATTGATAGTATTAATGGTGTTGTAATAGGAGAAGAATCTTCTAATATAGTTGAACTAGAAAAAATAATTAATGAGGTTAAATAGAGAAGTATATGAGATATTTCTCTATTTTTCTTAAGTCAAGTCTATAATTCGACATATTTTGCTTAAATACTTTAGTACAATGTTAGAGTAAGGAAAGAAGGGTAGAATATGGAAAAAATTAAAGTGCTTATGATTGATGATAATGTCAATCTAGTAGGAATGGTTGAGGATTATTTTGAAGATAATTCTCGTATTGAAGTTGTTGGTAAAGCATATGATGGCGAAGAAGGACTGGAAATTATAAGAGAAGGACAGTTAAAATATGATCTAATTATACTTGACTTAATTATGCCTAAGAAGGATGGAATGGGAGTATTAAAGGAACTAAAAAAAGAAGAAAGAAATGAGAATATTATTGTATGTACTTCTTATAATGCTCCGGAAACTATTAGAAAGGTTAGCGAGTATGGAGTTAACTACTATATATTAAAACCTTTTAGTTTAGCAGACTTAGAAGAAAAAATATTAGAGTCTTTTGAGGATACTAAAAATTCTAAAAGTATTAATTTGCTTAGTGGTAATCTTCAGATTAATATTAGTAAGATGCTTCATTCGCTTGGTATGCCTTCACATATTAAGGGATATCAATATGTAAGAGAAGCTATTTCAATGGTATATAGTAATCCTGAAATAGTAGGAGGTATTACTAAGGAATTATATCCTGAACTTGCTAGTAAGTTTGATACTACTGTATCAAGAGTAGAAAGAGCTATTAGACATGCTATTGAAGTGTCTTGGAATAGGGGTGACTGGGACTTGATGGAAGAAGTCTTTGGACATAGCGTAGATATTGATAAAGCAAAGCCTACTAACTCCGAGTTTATTGTTACTGTAGCGGATAAACTTAAATTAGAGCAGTATGCATAAATGAACCTTTATTGGGTTCTTTTTTAATTAATAGATAAAAAATCTTTCTATGAATATTTGTTTTGGTATGAAAATGTGACAAATATTTTTAAATAATGGGTATATAATATAAGGGAGTAAATAAAAATACTTGAAATATTTTCCATTATATTATAAAATTACATTAGGAGGTATCCTTATGGAAGATATTGAAAAGGAAATTGCTGGAGAAGAAGTACTTGATAATGAAGAAATAACTAAAGAAGAAGTACATGATGATATTGAAATAGTTCATGATGATGAACTTAATAATGAAAAAAAGAATAAAAAGAAAGAAGATGATACTATCAGATTTAGTAAAAGAGGTAGTGATCCTGATAAGAAGAGAAATATTATAATTATTATTCTTATAGTGGTAGCGATTATTCTTATTGGCATAATCGGAGTTCTTGCTTTAACTAAGAAGGATAGTAAATCTAATAATAAAGATGATAATAATAAGACTGAAGAAGTAGTTAAAGAAAAAGATACGGAAGAAATTGGTAAAAAAGTATCTTATGTTTCTTGTGATGATAATACTGCTCCTCTTAATGTAAGAAATTCTATATCTGGTGATATTATAGATGGACTTACTTGTTTTAAACAAGTGGAAATACTTGAGGATGCTGGTAGTACTGATGCATGTGATAAATGGTATAAAATAAATTATCAAAAGAAAGGTAGTTCTTATACTGGATATGCATGTGGTAAATATATTAAAGAATCTAGTAGTGATTCTGTTGCTATTAAGAAGATGAGAGAAGTAATAGATAAAGCAAATAAATATTATGATGATAATCTAGTAATGGTTTATTGTGGTGAAACTACTGGTACTAAAACCATTAAGATAAATCAAGATGGTCATGATTTTGATGGGCAATATTTAAAGTCAGAATTCAAATCAATAGATGAACTTAAGAAACATATTTTAACATTTATTGATGAATCTTTAATTAAAGTTAAATTAGAGGTATCAGATCATAATAATCCTAAGATGTATGATAATTATTATGAAATAGATGGTAATTTATATTGTAGAGATTATTCTGGAAAAGGAGTACTTAAATTCTATACGGGTAATTACGATATAGAAGTAGTAAGTGAAACAGATAATAATGTAAATTTAAAGATTGCTTATGAGTATGTTGATGAAAATAAATTAGATGAAGATGGTAAATGTTCACTTGCTAATGTTTCAGCGTGTCCTAGTTCTTACTTTAAGTATGTTATTAAGAATATTACTTTAAGTAAAGATAATGGTAATTATATAGTTACTAAAATGGAATTTCATGATTAAAAAAGTAAAAAATATATCAAAAATACTTGATATATTTTTTATTTATGATAATATAAATACTCGAAGAAAGGAAGTGATGTACCTAATATAATTATTAATTATTTTAGGTACTTTTTCTTAACTTGGAGGTGCAAGATGGTTGAGACTAATTTACCGATACTGTATTTAAGAGAAGAAGTTTTGCTTCCTTTTAATGAGATTCGGTTAGAGTTTACACTTGATAAAGATAAAGAAATATTAAATACAGCAGAGAAATATCATAATAGTCATTTACTCTTGGTTAATTTAGTTGATAGATTGGAAGAAGAACCTGATATTAATAATTTATCAAAGTATGCTATCCTTGGTAAGATTAAGTCTAAGATAGTTCTTCCGAATGGATCAAATAGGGTTGTTATTACTGGTATAGATAGGGTAGAGATTATTAATTATATTGAAACTGAAAGAGGTATGTTTGCTTTTGTAGTGCCTACTAAAGAATATGATTATAATGAAGTTGAGGCTGCTGCTTTAAGAAGGGTTTTATATAGAAAATTAGATGAATATATTGATATATCTCCTTATATGTCTAATACTGTATTAGGTAGAATAACTGATGTTAAGAATATTGGTAAACTATCTGATATTATTGTATCTGAACTTCCTCTTGATTATATGGATTTATTTAAGTATATATCTATTACTAATCCTATGGATAGAATAAGAAGAATAATTGAAGATTTATCTAAAGAGATAGATACAGTAAAATTAGAAAATGAGATAGAAGATTCTCTTAAGGTTAGAATGGAAGAAGACCAAAGGGAATATATGCTTAAGGAAAAAATTAGGCTAATTAAAGAAGAACTTGGAGAATCTGATTTAAAAGAAGATGATATTAATAAGATAAGAAAAAAGATGGATGAAAAGAATCTTCCTGATAATATTATTAAAAGACTTAATGAAGAATTAGATAGGTATTCTCTTACAAGTCCTGCTTCTCCGGAAGTTACTACAATTAGAACTTATATTGATTGGTTACTTAGTCTACCTTGGAATATAGAATCTAAAGATATTACTGATGTTAAGAAGATAGAAGAAGTATTAAATAGTTCTCATTTTGGTCTTGAATCTGTTAAGAAAAGAATTATTGAGTATATAGCAGTTAAAAAGAAAACTAATTCTTCATCTAGTCCAATTATTTGTTTAGTAGGTCCCCCTGGTGTTGGTAAAACTTCTCTTGCTAGTTCAATAGCTAAAGCTCTTGGTAAGGATTTCGTTAAGGTATCTCTAGGTGGTATTAATGATGAGGCTGAAATATTGGGTCATAGAAGAACCTACGTAGGTGCTTCTCCTGGTAAGATTATTCAGCAAATGAAAAAGGCTAAAACAATGAATCCGGTATTTTTAATTGATGAAGTAGATAAGCTTACTAAGGATTATAAAGGTGATCCTGCTTCAGCGTTGTTAGAAATATTAGATAGAGAACAAAATGCTAAGTTCTGTGATAATTATATTGAAGAAGAATTTGATTTATCTAAAGTACTATTTATACTTACGGCGAATAATATTGCTAGTGTTCCGGCTCCTCTTTTAGATAGATTAGAGATTATTGAGTTATCTAGTTATACAATATATGAAAAGATTAATATTGCTAAACATCATTTAATTCCTGATTTGCTGGATGATTATAAGGTTAAGAACATTAAATTTACTGATGCTGCTATTGAAAGAATTATTACTTCGTATACGAAAGAAGCTGGAGCAAGGGATTTATATAGACAAATTGATTCTATTATTAGAAAAGCTATTATATCGAGAGATAAGAATAAAAAATGTGAGATTCTTCAGTCTGATGTAGAAGCTTTCTTAGGTCCTTCTAAATATAATTTAGCTAGTAATGATGAAAATAATAAGACAGGTATTGTTAATGGCCTTGCTTATACTTTATATGGTGGTTCTATACTTAAAGTTACTTGTACTTTATATCCTGGTAAGGGTAATATTACTTTAACTGGAGCACTAGGAGATGTTATCAAGGAAAGTATATATATTGCTTTATCTTATATTAAGGCTAATAGTGTTAAGTTTAAGATTGATTATAAGATATTTGAAGAAAGTGATTTTCATTTTCATATAGAAGAAGGTAGTACTCCAAAAGATGGACCGTCAGCGGGTATTACAATTGTTACAGCGATTCTTAGTTTACTTAAGAATAAAATTATCAGTAATAAGGTATCTATGACTGGAGAGATTACTTTAAGAGGTAAAGTTTTACCAGTAGGTGGTTTAAAAGAAAAACTTATTAGTGCTGTTACTAATGGCATTGATACGGTATATTTACCACTTGATTCTTCGAAAGATTTAGTAAGTTTACCTAGTGAAGTTAGAGATAAACTTAATATTATTTTAGTTGAAGATTATGAAGATTTATATAAGAGATTATTTAAATAAAAATACTTTTAGATTTATTCTAGAAGTATTTTTTTATGTATCTTGAGAAGGAAGAGAATCTACTACTAAAGAGATGATTAAAAATATGGTTAGGAAAAAAACAGATTATGAGTATATTTCTGATATATCTGGCAAAACAACAGAAGAAATAAAAGAGATAGAAAAAAGTATTGATTTATAAAAAATTACGGATTTTATTCCGTAATTTTATTTATTCGATAAAAGTTAATAGATGGTTTATTAAACATACGAAGATTTAGTCTAGAAAGTCCGACACCACTAGATATATAAAGATCTGTATCTTGTACTTTATAATAATTATCATAATATTTTCTACTTCCTTTTGGTAAAAAGAATTTCTTTATATAAGGGATATTTATTTGTCCATTATGAGAATGACCACTTAGTACTAAATCTACATTATAATCTTTTACTATTGTATCAATATAGTCTGGTTCATGACATAATATTATTTTATAACTAATATCTTCGTTATCATTAAAGTATTCCATTATTTTAGAAATATTGGCTTTATTAAAACTATAAGTATCTGTTCCTCCAATAAATAATTTATCGTTATTATTTCCATAGACTATATCATAACTATTTTGTAGTAGGATAAAGTTACTAGATGAATATATTTCTTTAAATAGTTCTTCTTCTTTCATATAATCGTGATTACCTAATACTGCATATTTTCCATATTTACTTTTTATACTAGATAATTCACTTATTAAATTATTTTTTTCTTTATCATTTAGTTTAAAATCTTTATCGATAAGATCTCCAGTAAAGAAGACAATATCTGGGTTTATTAACTTAATTTCATCTACTACTTGTTTTAGAATATCTTTATTTGTTACTCTAAGATAATGCAAATCACTAAAGTGAACTATTTTTAATCCATCAAATGATTCGTCAATAGTGGTATTTATGGTATATTCCTTGGTTATTAACCCTTCTGTTCCGACATATCTTCCATATATTAATAATAAAAGGAAAAATAATAATACAAAGAATAAAAATCTTATAAACTTTTTCATAATGAGACTCCTAATAGATAGACAATTATAGCTATTGCATTATGCATAGCATGCATAGCGATAGTGCTATATATATTATTTGTTTTATAATATGTATAAGAAAAGGCAATACCTAATGAACCATAAGGAATTAGATATAGTAAACTTAAAGGGCTATTTATGTAAGTTATGATATGAAGTAATCCAAATAATAAACCACTTACTAAAATAAATGTCCATTTATTTGCAGTACAATCTTTAATACTTTTTCTAAACGCAAGCTCTTCCGTTATTGGAGAATATATACAGGTATTAAATATCATTAATAATGGACTTATATTGATAAAAGATCTTACTGAAATTTCGTTGCCTGCAATATTCATTTTTAATATATGTGTTATTATTAAATTACTTATGAACATAATAATAAAACCTGTTATCCAATATTTAAATGAAATAAATAAATTACTAAAGTATTTTTCCTTAAAAAAAGATAAATCATTGATTAATGCTTTTCTATAAATATAAATAAATATTCCTAATAATATTAAATTAGATGTTGAATAATATATTAAATACTGTTTATCATTAATAGTTTCTCTATTTATGTTAAATATCAAAAAAAATAATGAACTGAAAGATAATAGTAAAAGGATTATGCCAATACTTTTTAAAATATTTTTTGTTTTAGTATTCATATTATCACCAATTATAGTTTATCAAAAATATGTAAAAAAGTCTATAAAAGAGAGAAAAAGTATGATATAATTTTTAAAGAAGAGGTAGGAGTAGTATGGAAAAAATTAATAAGCAAAGAAAAGGTAATTTAACTTGGGATGAATACTTTATGGGTATTGCTAAGTTATCTTCAATGAGGAGTAAAGATCCGAATACACAAGTTGGTGCTTGTATTGTTGGAAGTGATAATCGTATTTTATCAATTGGTTATAATGGGTGTCCTAATGGATTTAATGATGATGAATTTCCTTGGGATAGGGAAGGAGAACCACTTAATACTAAATATTTATATGTTTGTCATGCAGAAATGAATTCAGTACTTAACTATAGAGGAAATAGAAAAGAATTAGAAAGTGCTAAAATATATGTTGATTTATTTCCTTGTAATGAGTGCGCTAAGATTATTATTCAAGCTGGTATAAAAGAAGTAGTATACTTATCTGATAAATATGCTAATACTGATGGCACTATTGCTTCAAAAAAATTATTTGATACATGTGGAGTAAAGTATAGACAGATTAAATTAAGTGGTAAAGAAATTAAATTAGATTTATAGATGTTTTTTCGACATCTTTTTCTTTTTCTCTTTTATATAATAAAAGAGAGGTGAGAAATGAAGAATCTTAATATGGCAGTGGATATTGGTAGTACCAGTGTTAAGGGTATTTTAATGGATGATATTGGTAATATTGTATCTAAATATTATCTAAAAATAAAAGATGATTATGTTACGACTTATGGAAGGGTTATTAATAAATTAAGAAGTGATATTAATTTAAATGAATATAGGGTATCTTGTTTTAAACATACTGGTCTTAGAAAAAGGTTACTAGAAAGAAGTTTGGGTAGGGAACATTTTTGTAATGAAATTAATTCGATATGTAATTATGTTAATACTAAATATAAGATAGGTACTATTATTGATATTGGTAGTAGTTTAAAGATAATTAATTATAAAAATAATAATATT
>CAMUXV010000004.1 GCA_947164795.1 uncultured Caryophanales bacterium
AAAAAACCTATTGATACTACTTTTTCATTATAGTAGTTTTGAATTGTATATAATGATGATATTCTTTTTTTATACATATATTCAATTATTTTAGATGATATTTCATATATATCATTTTGTTCTAATGATAAATAAATTTTTATAATATTATGCTTTTCTAAGATACTTGGTATTTGTTTATTTTTATCAGGTAAATATATTCCTAAATATTCTTGGTATGGAATGATTTTTATTCCTCTTCTTTCATAATTCTTTTTATTTTGATAAAAATTACTTTGTACATTAATTAGATTTATTTCTTTTCTGCTTTTATTTATATAATTATTTATATCAATATAACTCGTATTTGCATTAACTTTATATAATTCAGAAATATCATTTAATAATAATTCCATTTCTACATTCTTATTCATCTCGGTTATCCTCTAATTTTTTATAATAGTTATATCTATTTATTGCCCAATTCTTTTGCTCATTTAATAGAATATCAGCATTTTCTTTATTTACTCTTTTTAAATTAATAAATCTATTTTCAGTCATTAGATAATCTTCGTATTTTTCAAACTTTGGTTCTCTGGAATCTATTATTAATTTTTTATTATCTGGATTATATCTAAATGTTAAAAAGTATCCACATTCTGTTGCTAGATATCCATTGGATTGAGAGTGTTCCATACCTTTTTTTATTCCATGTTCAATGCATGGACAATATGCTATTACTAGAGATGGTCCATTATGCTCTGAAGCCTCTTTTAATACTTTTAGATATTGTTCTTTATTATATCCAATGTTAGTAGTAGCTACATATACATGTGGATAACACATTGCAATCCTTGCTAAATCTTTCTTATAATTATCTTTACCATTAGATGTAAAGGAAGCAACAGAACCGATATTGGATGATTTAGATGATTGTCCACCAGTATTTGAGTATACTTCAGTATCTAGTACTAAAATATTGATATTCTCTTTTTTAGATAGAACATGATCTAAGCCATCATAACCGATATCATAAGCAAAACCATCTCCTCCTACTATCCACATACTTTTTGGCAATATATAATCTTTCATCTCTAATAGATATGGATGTTTTTTATAATCAATTTTTTCTTTTACTTCTTTACATATATCATAGTTATCCATATTTTCTACCCATAGTTTGAATGTTTTATTTCTTGGATATTCCATCATATATTTCTTTACTTTATCTCTATTCAGATTAATGCCTGTAAGAATACCATAGCCATATTCAGCATTATCTTCAAATAATGAGCTAGCCCATGGAATACTATATGGTGTACTTGGCATACTTCCACCATATATTGATGAACATCCAGTGGCATTAGCTATTATTAGATTATCATTGAATACTCTTGTTAAGTTTGTTAAATATGGTGTTTCTCCACATCCAGCACATGCGCCAGAATACTCAAATTTCGGTTCTTTAAATGATATATTCTTTACAGTTAATACTTTACTTTCATATTTATCATTGACATTATTTTTAAGCAAGTAATCAAAATCTTTATCCTTCTTAGTATTAGGTACCATTGTTAAGGCTTTATTACCTAGTTTGCCAGGACAAGCATTTACACATACTCCACATCCAGTACATTGTTCATAATTGATTCCTATAGTAAATTTTTTATCCTTAGGCATAAGAGATGGTATGCTTGTAACTTTATCATCTTTCTTATCTAATAGGAATGGTCTTATTACTCCATGCGGACAAGAGAAAGCACACTGATTACACTCTATACAATTTTCTGGTATCCACTCAGGAATATTTTCGGCGATATTTCTTTTTTCCTTATTAGTAGTACCTGGTTCAAAGATTCCATTTGCATATTTTTCAAAAGAACTTACTGGTAATGTTTCTCCTTTAAGTAAATTGATAGTTTCAATAAAGTTTAGTTTTTTATTGTCTGTATATTCCAAATTAATCCAATCTTTTTCTACTTTTACTTCCTTTAAGTATTTTAAAGATTCATCAATTATTTTATTATTGATATCGATTATCTTTTGTCCTTTAGACGAGAATCTAATCTCATTATTCTTTTTCATTATTAATATTGCTTTATTAATATCCATTAATTTCATTATTTTTAGAATACATACTTCCATACAAGTATTTATTTTATTCTTTAGACCTAAACTATTTGCTATACTATAAGCATCTATAGTATATAATTTTATTTGTTTTTTAGCTAGCAAATATTTTACTTTATTGGGTAAACTTATCTTTAATCTATCTCCATCTAAATTAGTATTTAAAAATAATATACCATTATTTTTGATATTGTCTAAAATATCATATTTATACATATATGCATCTTTTGATACCACTATAAAGTTAGGATTTTCAATATAATATGTACTTTTAATAGGATTATCAGAAAATCTTAAATGGCTTCTTGTTACTCCTCCTGATTTTTTAGAATCATATTGGAAATATCCTTGAACATATTTAGAAGTATTATCTCCTAGTACTTTAAGAATATCTTTAGAAGTAGATACCATTCCATCTGATCCGTATCCATATATTAGCATTTCAAATGCACTATTATTTAATTTAAAGTTTTTATCATAATTTAAACTTAGATTTGTTATATCATCATTTATTCCGATAGTAAAGTTATTCTTCTTTTCTCCATTTAAATTGTCATAGACAGCTTTTATCATCGAAGGTGTTGTATTTTTAGAAGATAGTCCATATCTCCCTCCGATTACTTTGATATTAGTTTCTTTTAATGCATTTACAACATCTAGATATAATGGTTCTCCAGAAGAACCTACTTCTTTTGTTCGATCTAATACTGCTACACTCTTTACAGTACTTGGTATTACACTAAGTAAATGTTTAATACTAAATGGTCTAAATAAATGTACTTTAACTAATCCTACTCTATATCCATTATTATTTAAATTATCAATAGTTTCTTCAATACATTCACATACTGAGCCCATAGCTATAATAATGGAAGTAGCATTCCTATCTCCATAGTAATTAAATAATTTATAGTCTTTTTTTGTTATCTTATTTATTTTACTCAGATATTTTTCAACATTATTTATAGCATCTTCATAATATTTATTTCTACTTTCCGTATGTTGAAAATAGATATCATCATTTTCAGCTGTTCCTCTAGTATTTGGTTTTTCATTATTTAGTCTTCTATCTCTAAAAGATTGTAAAGCTTTCTTATCAATTAAAGTTTCTATCTTAGATAAATCTATTTCTTTTATTTTATCTAATTCATGACTTGTTCTAAAACCATCAAAGAAGTGAATAAATGGTAGTGATGATTTAATACTAGATAGATGGGCTACCATAGCCATATGATATGCTTCTTCTACTGATGAAGAAGATAACATGCATACTCCAGTTTGTCTAGTAGCATATATATCTTGATGATCTCCAAAGATACTAAGTGAATGGGTAGATAAAGAACGAGCTGCAACATGGATTACTCCTGGAAGAAGTTCTCCTGCTAATTTGTATAAGGTTGGTATCATTAAAAGTAATCCTTGACTAGCAGTAAAAGTACTGGATAGCATTCCACTTTGAAGAGCACCATGAACCATAGCTACTGCTCCCTTTTCCGATTCCATTTCTACCACTTTAACGGTATTGCCAAAGAAATTCTTTTCTCCATCTGTTGCCATTTTATCTATCTTTTCAGCCATAGGACTAGCGGGTGTTATAGGATATATTCCCACTACTTCATTAAATTTATAAGCTACTCTTGATACTGCTTCATTGGCATCCATTACTTTGTATTTATTCATATCTATTCCTCTTTTCATCTATCTATATTACGATATAATTTTATCATAATTATTTATAAATAACAATATATAGAAAAAAAGAAGTTATTTCTTTGCATCAAACTTCTTTCTTGATTCTGTATTTAAAATGAATTTTCTTAGTCTTATATTATTTGGTGTAATTTCTACTAATTCATCACTGTTTATATAATCTAAGCAATATTCTAGTGATAATAGTCTAGGTCTTTTTAATACTACAGTATGGTCTGATCCTGCTGCTCTCGTATTTGTTAATTGTTTTCCTTTAACAACATTAACTGCCAAATCGTTTTCACGATTACATTCTCCTACTATCATACCTTCATATACTTCCGTACCAGGTTCAATAAACATTACTCCTCTATCTTCTAGTTGCCCTAGTGCATAAGCAGTAGCTTTTCCAGCTTCTGTTGCTACTAGTACACCTAGTTTTCTTTCAGTAGAGTTAATGTCTTCAATTGGTAAGTATTCTCTAAAGGTATGATTTAATATTCCATATCCTTTAGTTAATGTCATAAAGTCAGTATTAAATCCTATTAATCCTCTTGATGGTATTATATAGTTTAGTCTAATTAAATTATTGACATTAGACATATTTTCCATCTTACCACCGCGAAGTCCTAATGCTTCAATCACATTACCTACAGACTCTTCTCCTACTTCGATTTGAACATCTTCATATGGTTCACAATTTATTCCATCTATTTCTTTAATAATTACTTCTGGTTTAGATACTTGTAATTCAAATCCTTCTCTTCTTAAATTTTCAATTAATATTGATAGATGTAATTCTCCACGACCAGATACGATCCATGATTCATTACCCGATTCTTCTACTTTTAAACTTACATCTCTTTGAGTTTCTTTAAATAGCCTTTCTCCAATTTTTCTAGCAGTTACTTCTTTCCCATCCTTACCAACAAATGGACTATTATTTACCATAAAAGTCATTTTTAATGTTGGTTCATCAATTCTTAGTATTGGTAAAGCTTCTTCACTTCCAATATTACATACTGTTTCTCCTACTGATATATCCATTAATCCTGCTATTGCTATAATATCTCCAGCATGAGCTTCTGTTATTTCAACTCTTTTTAATCCTTCAAAACCAAATAATTTTTGAATTCTAAACTGCTTAATACTTCCATCTAATCTGACACAGGATACCATTTCATTAACTTTAATATGCCCTCTTTTTACTCTACCTATTCCAATTCTTCCTACATATTCATTATAGTCAAGTAGTGCCGGTTGAAATTGTAAACTTCCTTCTTCGCTTACATTTGGTTCTGGTATTTCATCAATTATCAATTTAAAGATATCATCATAACTTTCGATTTGCGTACTTAAATCAGGACTTAAACTAGCAGTACCATTTAAAGCAGATACATAAGCTACTTTAAAATCTAATTGTTCCTCACTTGCTCCTAGTTCTATAAACAAGTCAATTACTTCATCTAATACTTTATCAACACGTGCTGTTGGCTTATCAACTTTATTAATTATAACTATTGGTTTAACTCCTGCCTCTAATGCTTTTTTAAGTACAAATCTAGTTTGAGGCATTGTTCCTTCATAAGCATCTACTAAAAGCATTACACCATCAACCATATTCATTATTCTTTCTACTTCTCCACCAAAATCAGCGTGACCAGGTGTGTCTAGAATATTTATTTTATATCCATTATAATTAATTGATGTTGTTTTGGCTAGTATTGTTATTCCTCTTTCTCTTTCAATATCATTAGAGTCCATTACTCTTTCTGATACTTGTTCATTTTCTCTAAATGTACCTGATTTTTTAAGTAGTTGATCCACTAGTGTTGTCTTCCCATGGTCAACATGTGCTATGATAGCAATATTTCTCATTTTCATAAATTACACCTCTTTTTTTCACAAATTATAATTATATCACACTTTATTCTATTTTGGAAGAATTTTTTAAAATAAAAAAACATCTATATAATATAGATAATTTTTAGCAAATGATATTAATTAATATTATTTACTTTTTTTACTACTATTTTCTTCTTTTTGATAAGCTTCTATAGTATTACTTAAACATAATAGCATATATTCCTTGCATCTTTCTTCTAGTGCTTTTTGCTCTTCGGCATTTAAAGTTTGTAAATTAACATTTCTGTTTAATTTTGGTAAATATACTTCTTCTGCATTTTTTAAATAGTCTAGTATTTCTTTAAGCGAATGTTTTAATGTGTCAACCGCTATAGCATACTCTGATGTATTATTCTCAAATATTTCCATTGGATTATATTTTTCTTGGGTGTATCTCGATATAAAAGTTATTAATTCATAATATATGTCTCCCAACCCATATTCTATATAATCATCTACATTTATTTTTATTTTTTTCATAACATTTCCCTAATTTCCAACAATATTATTTTTTTCTATTTATTTGTATTACTTTTATAATATTTTTTTATTTTAGAACTTATTAAATCAAATAATGTTACTAATACTAAGTAGACTCCTGTTACTTTAAATAGCGTATACATAATGGTACTAGGGGCAAAGATTAGTACTATTCCTAATACTATTGATATAATAGCTACTACTAGATAAGGAATAAATTTGAATTCAAAATACTTTGCAAATAATCCTGTGGATACTATAAATAGTAGTAATGATACAAATGATGGCAATAATTCAATAAATAGAAAATTACCATATTTATAGATAAATAATGATAACCAGAAACAAATTATGCATGTTACTAGTGGTGTATAATTACCTTTTTCATATTCTTTATCCATAACAAATGTTATTAACCGAACTATTCCTATTAAAGATAAGATAACAACAAATAAGTAATTAATACTATTTAGAAATGATTCTGTTGCAAATATTAATACTATTCCTATTATTATTTCTACTAGGCAATACAATCCTTTTTTTATTTTTTCTTTATTTTCTTCTTTTGTCATATTTATACATCCCTTCTAGTTACAATATAACAAAAATAATAATAGTTTTCAAGTATTTATTTGTGTCAACAATTATGTTGATATATTAAAAGGGAAGAATTATACTTTCTTTCTTCCCTTTAAATAACTATTTAATTTTATATAAGATATATCCTTACTCATTTCATCTAGAATGTCCTCCACTAAAATATAACCCATATTTATCCTCCTTTTTATAAAGGATAACACAATTTTTATATCTTTGCATTATATTCGACAAAACTAGACAAAACTTTTCTATCTTGTTCTACCGTCCTGTTTTAAGGCTTTTAATTCTTCTTTCTTTTCTTCTATTGCCATTTTTATTTGTGGTTTTAATTCAGATAAAGAACGATCTTCATACATTTCGACTAAAACCTCTAATTCTGTTTTGCATTTTGAAATATTTTGCTCATGAGAATCCATACTATTATAAAGTTCCATATAGCTTGGATTATTAACTAGTTTTTGTGAAAGTCTATTTCTCATTTCTTCATAAATAGTATTTTCCATATATAATCCACCTCCTTATTGAGATATTATACATTCTATACGTATCATTATCAAGATTAATATATTAATTTTTAGTAATACGAACTTTAATAGATGTGGTTTTTGGAGTATAACTTGCTTTTACCTCATCACCGGTTACAACCACATTAACAGTATGTTCGCCTTCTCCTAATCCAGATAAGTCTACAGTTGCTTTAATGGCAGTGGCATCTATTGTGTCTAATACTTCTTTTGTTCCTTTTACTATTACTGTCGTCTTGGAAGAGTTTTCTCCAATAGCTCCTGCCTTAAGATTTGGTCCTAAATTAATGGCATCTATTTTAATATCGTTTACTTCAATGCTTTCAACACTTGCCACCGATATCTTAACTGTTATTGTTTTTTCTGATACTTCTCTTATACCATCATGTTTAGGTACTACTACTGTATATGTCTTGCTATCAGATAGTCCAGTAATATCGACTTCTATTGGTATGTATGAATCAGTATAAGTTTTAATAGCTTCTTCATCGCCATATATTTTTACAGTGTTTACTGATGTAGTAATAGAACTAATTGCCTTACCAAAAGCAACTTCTCCAGTAGGTATTATCTTTATCTTGGCATCAACGCTATAAGACTCAATATTAATAGTAGCAGTTACCTTTTCTGGTACTATTTCTACATCTACTACATTTCCATATTTATCATATGCAAGTAATTTAACATTATCTAGAATATTAACACCAGCTGTTGGATCACTTAAACTTCCAACATCTACTAATGCTTTTACAGTAGCTACATTTTCAATATTATGGATTGATTTAGGATCATCTGTTCCTTTAATTATTACTTCTTCTTTATCTAGTGTTACTGATTGTACTGCTAATCTACTATTTAGCTTATCTTTATTAATAACATCAACAGTTATACTCTTGGTTGCTGAAACTTTTTCATAGACATTAACTGTTATTGATGATGGATTTAATTTATATGATACTGAGTTTATTGCATTTTGATAATTTAATTCAACTCTATGTGTTCCTGCTTTTAGGTTAGCTAAATCTACTGTAACTTTTCCAGTAGAAAGTTGTTTAGCAAGATATAAGTCTACAGTTCTTCCAATTAGGGTTACATCAGCAGTTTCAGGAAGGCCTTCTACTATATATGCTTCTTTATTATATGTGGCTTCAACAGCCTGATTTTCCAGCACCTCGGCAGCACTATCAATTATAGTGCTCGCTTGATTGTCTACATAGAAGAATAATAGTAATGCTAGTAAAAGTGATAAAAATATCATAGTATTTCTTTTACTTATCCACTTTTCAAACTTACCTGCCCCTTTATCAAATTTATCGCTTATAAATAATCCAAATTTTGTTATTGGTGTCACAATAATTTTATCTATTATTCTAGCAGTTATTCGGAAGAATTTCTTGATACTTTTTATTATTTTTTTAAGCATTTTCATTATGATCTTCCTCCTCATCCTCAAATTCATCATCTAATAGAACCTCTCTTTTTGGTTTTAGTTCTTCTACCAGAATCATTCGTGCATCATCTAAGGAAAGATTATAATTTAAATTACCACCTGTTGCTATTGATAATTTTCCAGTTTCTTCACTTACTACTAGTGCAATAGCATCTGATTCTTCACTTATCCCAATAGCGGCTCTATGGCGTGTACCTAACTTTTTGCTTATTTTGCTATTAATGCTTATTGGGAATACCGCTCCTGCTGAAGTTATTTTATTTCCTTGAATTATAACTCCACCATCATGAAGCGGGTTTCTTGGAAAGAATATTGATATTAATAATTCTGATGAAATATCCCCATATATTGGCTTACTTCTTTCAATATATTCATTTAAGCTAATATCTCTTTCTAGTACTATTAATGCTCCTATTCTTGATTTTCTCAAGTAATCAACGGCATTCATCACTTCATAAACTAACTTTTCTCTTTCATCAAGAGTTAGTACTTTATGTCTGCCTAGTAATTGTTTTCTTCCGATATGTTCCAGCATATTTCTAATTTCTGGTTGAAATATTATTACTAAAGCAAGCGGTCCCCACATTATTACATACTCAAGTAGTAGTCCTATTGTAGTTAAGTTTAAGACGTCGCTTAATACTTTTACAATTAGGATAACTGCTACTCCTTTAAATAAAAGGACCATTTTTACATTATTTTTTATGTTTTTTAACACGAAATATATTATTACCCATACTAATGATATATCTATTATTTTTTGTAATATTACTAAGATACTATCTACTGTCATATTATCACCTTCCTAATCCAATCACTGTTATAGCTCCCTCTATACATAAATAGCAGAGAATAATTATTCCTCCAAAAAGAAGAATCATACTGTTTATAAATCCTTTGTTGGAATTATTTTCTTTTTCATCCATAGGAACCGTCATTTCCTCTTTTCCGTCTTTATTATTTATGTTAAGGAAATCTTTCTTAGTCATAACAGCATAACATCTAAATAACTTTTTATTTGCCTTTCCTTTATATAATGTATTTAATTTATCAATACTATAATATGATAATGAAAAACCCAAATTAATATAATATTCTTTTCTGTCTTCCAAATTTTTAGCTGACAAATTTACATATGAAACATCTTCATCTTCTATTAACAGTGATACCTTTTTAAATACTATTTGTAATTCTTCTTCTGAAGATTTAGCTTCTTCAAATAAATATATAACATTATCAATTATTTGATATGTAAAGTGGTCTGTCAAATGATTTTTTTCCTCTTTTTTATTACTTCTTTTCATTTAATCATCCTCACAATAATTTTATCACGGCATAAGAAAAAAAGCAAGATTATAGGAAAATGTTTTTTCTAAGTCCTTATATTACTTAATAAAATTAAAGAGTGATGTCATGGTATCACTCTTTATTAGTAATTGGAAAACAATCTTTCAAATATCCGATATAAACTATTTGAGCATCATTGGTATTATCCTTGCAAGTGATTAGAATAATACTTTTTCTGTCAGTCTTGTAATATAAATCGGCATAACCATCTTTTTTTATTTCATAACTATCACTATAAATGTATTCATAAACATTTCCATCTTCATAGTAATTTATAATATCTCCTAATTCTAGTTTAGAAAGATTTCTAAAAAAGGAATTATAATAATCACCATTATGAGCGGCAAGTACAATAGTATTTGTATTCTCTTTTAGAAGTTCAATATTATGCTTTGCTTTATTATACTGATTATTTATATCTAATATTCCTCTTTTTAGATTAATAGATGGTATTTCTAATAAAGCCTTATAACGATATTTTTCATCATATGTATTATCTATTTTATTTGTAAGATAGGCTTCTACTGCCTTCGTATTCTTAGTCTTATCATTATATATTTGAAAGTGATGAATTATTATAATTGTACATGATAGTATTGTTATTACTATACATAAAATGTTTATTGATTTATTACGTATTAGTATTGAAAGAATTACACTAAATAATAGTGATATTATAGAAAAAATAATATAAATCCTAGAATTTACTCCTGTATTAGGCACTGATATTCTTTCATTATAAATATCAATTGTTGTTTCTTCCTTATCAATAGTAAATGGAATTTTTTCTTTAAGTAATTGATATCCAGTAGAGGCTTCTGTTTCTGCTAGATAGTAATTCCCATATTTTAAATCACCTATTACTATTTGTCCATTATCGTCAGTATATCCTCTATATATTATTTCATTATCTTCCTTTCTAATTTCAATTAATGTATTTGGCAAAGGGATATTCATTTCCTTATCAAATTTATTGATGATTAGTTTTCCTTTTTTGATATAGTTATATATATCTATGCTATTAAGTATTTTTTCGGTATACTGATTTTCGTATGTCAGACTTATATCATAAGTTATATCGCTTACTGAGTTATCTCCTGATGAAGATATCTCTTTTAGGTAGTAATTTCCTAAAGGAAGATTGTCTACCATAGAATAGCCATTATCATCAGTAGTTAATTCTTCAATCAAATCATCTTTACTATAAATTAATTTATTGTTTTGGTATATATTTTCTTTAGAATATAAATCAAAGGACACACCACTTAGAAGTTTTTCTTTGTACTTATATGTATCATTTTCATAAATAATATTTTCTCCATACTTATATATTTCTATTTTACCTTTTACTGGTTTATTATAAAATGATAATTCGAGTATCTTTCCATATTCATTATCATTTATAAAATTAGAGGACTCTCCTATTTTAAATTCGATTCCTTCATCATTATAAAGGTAACCATTCATTTTTTCATCTATTTCGAATAGTCTGTATGTTCCAGATGGTAATTCTTCTGGAGTGATAAAAGTTCCATCTGTAACTTCAAATGTATCTATTATTTTTTCTTCTGGATAAGTTATTTTAAATGATACATATTCATTATTTTTGACATCGTAGATTTTAAATTTGGCATCTGAATTAGTAATTATTTCTTTTGTATCGAAGTCTTTTTTAATTATTTTTACTTTTGATTTTATTTCTGCATCAGTAAACACTTTATAAATTGGTCTTTCATCATTCTCATAAATGGTTATTTGGTGGTCTTCTATTTTCTCATATCCTTCAGTGGTAGTTATTTGCCTTAGAGTATATGTCCCATATGGTAATATTGTACTTATATAACCATCTTTATCTGTAGTTAGACTACTCACTAGATTATCATCTTTATCATAAACTTCAAATATTATGCCTTCTTCTGGGGTAAGGAGACCTGTAACTGATGAAGAAAGCACTTTAAAAATATCTATTTTTCTTTTTATTACTTCTTCATAGACAGTTACTGTTACATCCAAATTATCTTTTGTTATGCTTATGGTATAAATATTATCATCTAGTTTATAACCAACACTTGGTTCTATTTCTTTCAGATAATAGTCTCCTAGGGAAAGATTATCTACTTTTTCTTTTTTTTCTGTTGTAAATGTACCTTTAAGAGTTCCAGTACTATCATATAGATTATATTTGGCGCCTTTTAGGGTGCCTTCTCCTTGTGCCATATCTCCTTTCTCAATATCTTTTTTATGTATGGTTATTGATCCACTTATAATATTTAATTCTATTTCGCTAGTGACTGGTTCTACTTTACCTGATGACATCATTTTTTGAGATGCACCATTTGTATAAAGTAAGAATACTTTATCGGTATCAATATTTTTAGTCAACATTATTTTTTCTGTGTCAATATTTTCATCAATGGTAATGGTATTTCCTTCTATCTGAATGTATCTATTATCACATTTATAGTTAGAAATTACGTTATTTGTGTCTGTTAGTGTTATAGATTCTCCTTTTACAATATCAATGGTACTACTATCAAATGATGGTTTCCGATAGTGATTATTAATAAGATTGGTTATCTCTTCTTTTTCACTTTCTACTTCAATTAGATTATTTGGATTTAAATTAATTACATATTTAACATAAATGTTAGATAATCTATTCCATATAAGTTCTTGGGCAGCCATGTAATACCTATCGGTTCTATGACCTGGATAATCATAACCATAGTAACTTACTAATTTTATATATTCTAAATCACTATCTTTTATATTAATACTATTAAATGATGGACTATAAGAATATAAATTTCCTTCTATGGGCTTTCCTAGTTCTAGACAATAAGCATAGTTTTCTCCAAATACATATTTATTTAGGTAGAGGAACCTATATCTACCGTAATTATCATCGTAATAGTAAGTATATAGGTCTCCTATCCGCTCTTTTACTAAAGTAACCTCGCTAGCTTTTACATTAGCTTTAGTAAATATAAGTAAACAAAAAAATATAAAATACAGTATTTTTTTCAATAAAACCTCCCTTTCAAAAAATTAATTTTTTTCTTCTTTTGCAATTGCAGCCAAAGTATATACCATATTCACACTTAAAGTCAATTATATTTTTAATCTTTTTTATTTAAAAAAATAAAGAACCTTATTATTTAACGTCTACGCCTTTAAAGTTGGTACTTATGTATTGGCATACAAGAGTATTAAAAGCATATAAAAAAGCTACCTACAGTCACTTTGTAGATAGGCTTATTAGAATCTGTTGATATATTTTGATTATTTGTCTTCTTTTAATACTGCTTTATAGAAAAGACTTGCAAGTGCTGCCCCAACTAACGGAGCTATAATAAATACCCAAACCTGTTTTAGTGCTTCTCCGCCTTGTAATATAGCTGGTGCTAAGCTTCTAGCGGGATTTACACTTGTTCCAGTAAAGGCAATTCCTATTAGGTGTACTAGGGTTAACGTAAGACCTATTACTAAGCCAGCAACATTCCCATGATCTTTTTTTGAGGTTACTCCTAGTATTGATGTAACAAAGATAAATGTTAAGATTATCTCTACTAAAAGAGCAATCCACATATTGGTAGCTAAGTTTCCTGTCATGCCATAAGAATTAGCTCCTAAAGCTTTGCAGCTTCCTAGTAATACTGAAAGTACTGCTGAACCTGCTAATGCTCCTAATACTTGAGCAATTACATAGCCACAGAACTCTTTTAAAGTCATTTTACCAGTAAGTAACATAGCAAGAGATACAGCTGGATTAATATGACAGCCTGATATATTGCCTATAGAATAAGCCATTGCAACAATTACCAAACCAAAAGCAAGCGATGTTGCAACTACATTAGCATTAGTTACTACTGCTACTCCGCAAGCTACTAGTACCAAAACAAAAGTACCAACAAATTCTGAAAAATATTTTTTCATATATGATTCCTCCTAATATAATTTTACTCGAATATTGATAAAAAATCTAGGCCATTTTGTAAAATATAGTAAAAACCACTAAAAAAGGAGAATAATTATTATCTCCTTTTCACTAATCTCATATTACTTGCTATTTCTTCTAATTTGTTAGCATTAAATGTGCTTTCTAGCTTTAAAAGAGTATCTTCTATTTTTTTTAGATGATTACTCATATAAAATATTTGCTCATCAAACATATATAACATGAAATCAAAATATTTATTTATTTCACTATTGCAATCATGTTGTAAATCAAAATAAATACTATTTATTATTTTAAAATATGTTTGTTTATTTAATAGAATACTTTTTGACAAATGAAGTGGTGATATTTTTAAGTTATAATCATATACTTTATTAATTGAGTCAGTAAATTTCATATTTTGAATCATTCTAGATGTTCTACCGTTCCCATCTTTAAATGGATGAATTCTCATAATTAATAAGTGAACTAATACACTTTTTATAAATGCATTGTTATTTATTGCTGATACAGATTTACCTTTATATATTTCAATAAAATCATCTACAAACCTATGAATATCTTCAGGATTGACTCCATACCAATAAATAGTTTCATTATCTTTATTTTTTCTTCTAACCCAAGCATCTACTTTTCGATAATCGTATTCTTCGCTTTCTCCTGATACAAATCTATGTAAATCTTTTATTCTTTTATGACTTATATTTAAACTATCAAAGAAGATGTTTTCTTTTTTTATTTCTAGTGGGCTTATTAAATGATTTTCAATTAAATTTGTATCTCTTATTTCACCATCAAATGAAGATAATAGAAAGTAAAAAATTGTTTTATCATCAAATTGTATTAATTTATTTATATATTTATCAAATTCTGTTGATGTTTCTTCGACATGAAATAGTACATCTTCAGATAATTTTATTTTGCTTATGTAATCTTTAAGTGGAAAATATGAAACTCTTTCTAGATTAACACCATTTTCTGGTCCCATAAAAGCACCCCCTTCTTTATATGACTTGATATTATAGCAAAAAGACGTAAAAAATGCAAGTTTTATTAAAAAAAGAGCTTAACGCTCTCTATTGAAAATCACAGCAACTACCACATTGTTCATTAGTAACTACGTTTTCTTCACAGCAAGTATATCTTGGTTGAAATGTATGTTTATATATGTGATTGTTTATTACTTTAGTGTTGATTGGGCAAATGTGTGGTACTGTATGATATATGTTTTTATATACTACTCTTTCTTTCATTGGTTCTACTACTGGACAAGTCATTGTACCCATTACTGAATCAGCTATCATATTCATTTGTCCTCCACAGCAGCCTCCCATAGTATTCATATTTTTATTCATATTCATATTTGTGTTATCGTTATAATTTTTATTGGTTATATTTATATCGATATCACCATCATACATACCTGGATTAAAGCTTTCAGTATAATTCATTATTTTTCCTCCTATCTAACATATCATATGTATATAATCATTTTGTTGATAGTATGGAAGCCCTATTTTTCATTTTAAAAGCTTAGAAAAAAATGATTAGAATGGTAATTTCATACTACCATTTCCAATCATCTTCATCATTTTCTTCATTTCTTCAAATTGATTTAGTAATTTATTAACGTCTGCTACAGTGGTACCAGAACCATCTGCTATTCTTTTCTTTCTACTTGCTTTTAATATACTTGGATTCCTTCTTTCTTCAGGTGTCATTGAAAGTACTATTGCCTCTGTTTTTTTCATTACTTTAGGGTCAATATTAACATTATTTAAACCCATTTTTTTAGCACCAGGTAATAATTTTAATATATTTTCTAATGGACCTAATTTTTTTATTTGGTTTAACTGTGCAAGAAAATCATCTAAATCAAAATTACCCTTCATCATTTTTTTAGCGGTCTTTTCAGCTTCTTTTTCATCTATTTCACTTTCAACCTTTTCTACTATTGAAAGGATATCTCCCATTCCAAGTATTCTTGAAGCCATTCTTTCTGGGTAAAACGATGATAATCCATCCATCTTTTCTGATGTACCAATAAATTTAATTGGCAAATTGGTTAAATGTTTTACTGATAAAGCTACTCCTCCTCTAGTATCTCCATCTAATTTAGTAAGGATTACTCCTGTTAAAGATAATTTGTCATCAAATCCTGTTATAACATTAATGGCATCTTGTCCCATCATAGAATCTATTACAAGAATTGTTTCCTGTGGACTTATACTACTATAAATATTGGCTAATTCTTCCATTAATTTTTCATCTATTTGTAATCTACCAGCAGTATCGATAAGAACACAGTCATAATTATTGTCTTTTGCATATTTTATGGCGTTATTGGATATTTCTACAGGGTCTTTTTTACCTTCAGAATATACTTCAATATTTAATTCTTTTCCTAATTGTTTCAACTGTTCAATAGCAGCTGGTCTATAAACATCACAAGCTACTAGTAATGGTTTTTTCTTTTCGTTTTTTCTTAAATAATTAGCTAGTTTTCCGATAGTAGTTGTCTTACCACTGCCTTGAAGACCAACAAGCATTATTATAGCTGGATTGCCTTTTGTATTTAATGGGGAGTTTTCTCCGCCTAATAGATTTGTTAATTCATCTTTTACAATTTTAACAAACACTTCTCCTGGAGATAAGCTTTTATTTACTTCTTCTCCTAGTGCCTTTTCTTTTACATTATTAGTAAATTCTTTTACTACTTTATAGTTAACGTCAGCTTCAAGAAGAGATAATCTAATTTCTCTCATCATTTCACTAATATTGTCTTCAGTTATTTTTCCATATCCTTTCAGCTTATGCATCACATCTTGTAATCTATCACTTAAGCTTTCAAACATAATATATCACCTATGTACTATTATACATTATTTTTTACACTTTTTTAATAAAAATAGTTGATTTTTAATGTTTTTTTTTATATAATAAAGTATGTAATTTGCAGATGTGGTTCAACGATTAGAATTCGGCCTTGCCAAGGCTGAGACGGGGGTTTGACTCCCCTCATCTGCTCCATTGTGTAATGTTAATCAAACTCTTTTGGGTTTGATTTTTTATATTCCCAAATAATCGTCCAAACACAAGATATCACAGGTTTGAAGAAAAATCTATGTTTTTTTGAAGAATTTTTGTACTATTTACTAGTAGTAGCAGACAAAATGCATTTGATTTGAAGTAAAAATAAAAAGATGAGAAACTTTCCCATCTTTGTTTTCTAATTATTTCCTATAAGGATAGTCATTTTGTCCTTCTCCACCTACAGGTGTAGGGTCTGGAGTCTTAAAATGATACTCATTATCATGTGATGATTTTTCTCCAATGTAAGTATAAGTTGCTTTTTGATTATAACCATTGTTTTCAACATAAAATTCAACAGTAACGTATTGCTTTGAATCTTCATCAGAATTTAAATAGTTAATATATAATTTAACTTGATCGTTTTTGAATACTCTTACAGTTCCACCACCAGTAGGTTCAGAAACCTCTATACTTCCATTATTTAATTGAATATATGATTCACTAGAATTCTTATTAACATATTTACCTGCTAAATCACTTGGTATCTCATTAGATATAACTTTACCATTTTGAGTAACAATTATATTACTATTTAATAAATCTGTTGAAGTATTATTAACATTAGAATTTTCGCCAGTTTGGTTGTTATTTTCATCTACAGTTTCTTTTGAATTCAATTTTATAGTTCCTGTTGCAAATAGTACACATAAAATTGCCAAAACGATAATGATTAATCTAAGTAATATACTAACTCCATTCTTATTTTTTTCTCGTTCCATTTCTACTCATTTCTCTATTATAATAATAGCATATTCCCATTTATAATTCAACATATATGGAAACACTTTACAATAAAATAAGATTATAACTTGATTATATTTTTTTCTATTAGCGTAATAATCTTTTTTTGTTATAATTTCACCAATTTAATTATATAGGAAATATGATTAGATTACAATTCTATTTGCATTATTTTCCTTTCTATATTATAATATCTCTCGTGATTTTTATGAAGTTATTTAAAAATATTAAATTTAAACCTTTATGTATATCTTTAGGAATGGTTGCGATTCAAACTATATTTTATTATATGGCCAAAGTTTTTCAAGGAGAACCTAATATAATTGGAGGAATTATAGATACTAAAATACCATTTTGCAATATATTTATTATTCCTTATTGTATTTGGTATGTTCTTATTTTTACTGTACCTTATTATTTATACATTAAAGATAAAGATGCTCTTAGCAAATATATTGCTTCTTATGCCATTTGCTCAATATGTGCGGATATTATATTTGTTATTTATCCTACTACTATCGTAAGGCCTGTACTTCATAATAATGGTTTTTTTAATTATGCTACTATTTTTATTTATAGTAATGATATGCCTCCGGTTAACTGTATGCCAAGTTTGCACTGTGCTGTTAGTATGTTATTTATTTTTACTACTTTTTCCAGTAAGGAAGTATCTAATACTTTTAAAATAATTATATTTATTGTATCTATTCTAATTATGATGGCTACTTTATTTATTAAGCAACATGTATTTATTGATTTTTTAACAGGTATTACACTTATGACATATACTTACATCTTTGTTATCAACAATAAAAAACTTCTTAACAAAGTAAAAAAATTGTTACAATTGTAGCAATTTTTTATTATTCATCAAAAGTATCAGTTAGTCTTATATAGTCTTGGTGATATTTCTCAATAGTTTTTTTATTAAATGGATCTTCTTTTTTTCTTACCATATCAATTAAATTTCCTAATTCATACTTTAAAATAAAATCTAATCTACTAGAATAATGCATTTGTTTCTTATGGTATCTATATTCCATTCTATCTAGTATTTTAAAACTACCATTTGGAAATACTCTTAAATCCAAATCATAATCAATATATTTAATTACATGTTCATCTATTATATAAGGTGTTGCTATATTACAATAAAAATATATGCCATAATCCTTTAGTTGTCCTATTATATTGAACCATCTATCTTTAAAGAAAAACATAATTGCAGGTTCTTTTGTTTTCCATACTCTCCCATCAGAGTCTACCACTGTTGTTTTATTATTTCCAAAGACTATATAATCATCTTTAATATCTAATACTATTGCTTCATCCCACTGACGATGTAATTTACCATTATGCTTGTAGCAGTGTATCTCTAATTTATCTCCTATTTTGATATTATCCACTTTTACACCTTCGTTCTGGTGTTATTATATAATATTTTTTAAGGTTTTACAATATATTGTTATACTTTTTAGAACAATTGTGTTATAATTAAAATGAATAATAAAGGAGGTGCCTTATGGATATTTTTAAATATTTTTATTCTGGTATTGTCTCTATATCTAAAGGCATCATTAAATTAGCTTGGTATTTCATTTATGGAATTTATAATGTGATTACCATATTTCCCAAGTATTTTATTATTGGAATTATATCTATATTTAGCAAAAAAGAGAAGCGTTCTAAAAGAGCAGTGCATAATAAAAAAATATCTTTTGCTATGATGGGGCTTTCTGTTGTTGTATATCTTATTTGTGTTTTTTATATAAGTAGATGGTATGTTCAGGGTCTTAAAATAAAATACCTAACTGATGATATTATTTCTTCTACTGAAATTATTGAAGAAGAGGAAAAAAATGAAGAACCGATAGAGGAACCAATCCTTGTAGAAGAGCCAGTTCCTGAACCTACTCCTCAAGAAAATGAAACTCCAGTTTATTATCCTAATGATTATTGGGATTATATGAATGTTCCATTCATAGATGTTAATTTTTCTGAACTACTTAGTAAGAATTCTGATACTGTTGGTTGGATTAAAATTGATGGTACTAAGGTTAACTATCCAGTAGTACAAGCTGAAGATAATGACTATTATTTAAGTCATGCTTTTAATAAGAAAAATAATGCTGGAGGATGGATTTTTGCTGATTATCGAGATGATTTTGAAAATTTCGGTAAAAATACTATTATATATGGTCATAATATGAATAATAAAACTATGTTTGGCTCTGTTCCACAGATGCTTAATAAAAGTTATCTAAATAATAGTGGTAATTATTATATAAAGATTTCTACCCCTATTTGTAATACTGTATGGAAATTATTTTCTATATATACAATAGAACCAGAAGTTTATTATTTGAAGACTAATTTTAGAACTTATTCATTTGAAGAATTTATTAATACATTAAAAAATAGAAGTGTATATAATTTTGGTATAGATGTCACACCTGACGATAAAATACTTACTTTATCTACTTGTGACAATACTGGCACTAAAAGAGTTGCTGTTCATGCTAAAATGATTAGCATTGAGTATAAATAAAGACAGAAGTTATTCTGTCTTTTTTGGTACAGGATCATAGCAATACTCTTTTTTATTAAATGGATTACATCTAAGTAATCTTTTTATTCCTAAGTATAATCCTTTAAATAAACCATGTATTTGTAGTGCTTCAATCATGTAGTTAGAACAAGTTGGAATGTATCTGCAACTATCATGGGATTTAAAAGGAATAGTTTGATATTTTTTTATTATTCTTATTAATATATTTTTCATGTCAATCACATAATTATTTTAACATAATACTAGGCATTTGACAAACTTCCCTCAGTAACTTTATTTAATCTTTTTAACGATACAATAAAGCTTTGATAATCGGCGGTAATAGTTCCTAAAACTTCAAAATTCGCTATTATTTTTGCATAATAACTATATATTAAAAGTATTGTTCCTATTTCAATACTACCTATGCTCACTAGATATATTGAATATAGTATTATTAAATACCTTGATACTTCTATTAGTCCCAAAACTATAAGTATTATTCTTTGAATAAATACATTATATTTTAAATTGTTTTTTAAATATGTCTTATTGTCTTTATTAAATAGGTTAGTTATACTATTTATATCATTCTTTTGACTAGTAATTGATGAATATAATTTATGTAGCATTATAGTTTTATTATCTAGGGATGTTTTTCTTTTTATATTTAGTTCCTGGACCTTCTTTCCATATTTTATATAGACAATAATAAGAATACTAGACACTATAATTGTAAAAAAGAAGATTAGAATGTTAAAACTCAAGAAATATGAATATATGATAAAGAACTCAACTGCTTGAAATACTCTTGTTACTAAATTCACTATAAAGTTACATATTATATCAATATCATTATTTAATATATTAGTATATTCTCCTAAGTTTATATTATCAATATCTTTAGTTTTTGATATAGTGATATTAGTATACTCTGTATATAGTTTATTGTAGAATCTATACCATGATTTTTGATTAAAGTAGGACCATAAATAGTAAAAAATAGATAATAATAATGTAATTATTATTAGGTGATAACCTATTTTAAATTTTCCTTCTGTTACTTCATTGATAGTATTACTCCAAAAAGCTGGTATAATTAAAGCTAATCCTTGAATAAAAAGAGAAGTAATTATTTTATATATTACTTCTCTTTTGCAATTTCTAATTATTTTCTTTACACTTACCAGCATATTTATTCTCCTTTAGAATAACAATGCTACCATTTTCAATGCCATTATTTATTGCATCATCCTTGTTAATATGAAAGGCCAAAGCATAGTTATCCGCTATTTTGATATGGACATTATCAAAAATTATATTATTATATTGAACATTCACTGTTTCATCTTCTTTAAATTTTTTATTGTCCTTACTATTAATATGGATATGCCTGTTGGCAATTATACATATATTATCTTTAGTTATTTCTCCTTTTGGACCTATTATAGTTATTCTTTCAGAATTATCTAAATCTCCAGAATTTCTAATTGGAGGATTTATTCCAAAATATTCTCTATCAATATCTAATACTTCTACTTGAGTATAATTTCTTTCTGGTCCTACAATTCGCACATTTTCTTTAATATTCTTATCGGTTTTTAATGAGACTGTTTCCTCAGTGGCAAATTGTCCTGGTTGATCTAAATAATTTCTTGGGGTCAGTTTATAATTTGTTCCAAATAAAATGTCTACATCTTCCCTTGTTAAATGTACATGTCTATTTGAAATTCCTGTTTTTATTCTCATATACACTCCTTTATTTAATTATAGTTTTTATTTTTTTAAATGTAAATATCTTATTTCATTTTTTTTAGTTATAGTGTCAAATGTAAGTCATATATTTTAATGGAGATGATTATATTGAATAATAATGGTTATTATCAAAATCCTATTTTTCCAGGTGCAGGGCTTGAAAATAATGCAATACCAAATCAGCAATCTATACCAGGTTATGAAAATAGTCAGGTGGAAATTAATCCATCAAATATGGAGCAGTCTTATATTGAAAATATTTTAAGGTTAAATAAAGGAAAAAAAGCAAAGTTTTATGTCACTATTCCAGGCTCTGATGAATATCAAAACAAAATATTTGAAGGAATTATTGAGCAGTCCGGAAGGGATCATATTATAATTTCTAATCCTAATGGAGAATGGTATTTAATACTTATGATATATCTCGATTTTGTTACTTTTGATGAGCCAATTAATTATATAAAAGATTTTAAATAATACTTTTTATGTATTATTTTTTTTTATCAATTGAAAAATGATGTACTTTTTGATATAATTATTTTAGGATGTGGTTAGTGTGGAAATATTATTAATTGTGATTTTAGTAATTATATTAATTTTTTGTGGTATATCTATTTTTTATGCCTCTGTCTATAATAGATTTCAAGATTATATTATCAGGATTAATGAAGTTGAAAGTATAATTGATAATAATCTTAGAAAAAAGTATGATCTAATTAATAGAGCCATTCCAATTATTAAAAGTAATATTCCAAAGGATATGGAAGTATTTGAAGAAATAGTTAAACTCAGAAGTAGAAAATTAAGTAATTTTGAATTATACAGAGTACTAGAAAGAAGTTCAAATGAACTTAGTACATTAAAGGGAGAATTTCCCGATATAGATAAAAGTGCAGAAATAAAAAAAATACAAAGTAGTATAATAGATATTGATAATACCATTGGGGAAGCCACCTCATATTATAATGATAATATTTCAATTTATAATAAACTTCTCAAAAAATTTCCATCAAATATTGTTGCTACTTTTTGTAAGTATAAAGAAAAACTTTTCTTTGACAGAAAAGATATGAGTGATGAAGATTATAATGATTTCAAATTATAATCTTTTTATTTTACATTAAAGTTTATTTCTTTTAAATTGTTTTTCTTTAAAAAATCATTTGTACGGGAAAATGGTCTACTTCCAAAGAAATCATAATTACAAGAAAAAGGAGAAGGATGAGATGATTCTATTATTAAATGTTTTGAATTGGTAATGAGACTCTTTTTACTCTTAGCAAAATTTCCCCATAATATAAATACTACTGGAGTTTGTTTTTCATTTATTTTGCTTATTATAGCATCAGTAAATTTTTCCCAACCTAAATTTTTATGGGATGCTGGTTTATCTTTTTCAACAGTTAAAACTGAATTTAAAAGTAATACTCCTTCTTTGGCCCAACAAGTTAAATCTCCTTCTTTTGGAATATTTATTCCTAGGTCACTATGTAATTCTTTATATATATTTTGAAGTGACGGTGGTAGTTTTACTCCATCATTTACGGAAAATGCTAGGCCATTAGCTTCCCCTATTCCATGATAAGGATCTTGTCCTAATATAACTGCTTTTACATTATCATAATCTGTTAATGATAATGCTCTTAAAATATAATTTTTTGGTGGGAAGATAGTTCTTTCTTTATAGGCTTTATTTATATATTTAACTATGTTTATAAAATATTCTTTATGATACTCTTCATCTAGAATTTCATCCCAATGATTTCCTATTAACTGCATAAATTACTCCTTAATTATTAAAGCATTCCTCTTCGGGTATATTAATATTAAATGTTGTTTTTGAATGTTCTCCAACTACTTTTGTTATAGTAATATTGCAATTACTAATATCTTTGCTATTTTTAGGATTTGTTATAGAATTATTATTACCACTTGCTTTTAATATACCAAGCTCTACTAATTTTCCTAGAGTTACATTTGAAGTATTACCACTTATACTACAGGCTAAATGTCCATATTTAGTTGTATCTGATAAATCACCATGTTCACATTCTTGATAATAGTTTTCTCCTGCTACTCTAATGTTTTCAATTAACAAATCATAGCTTTTATTTTTACTTTTATTAAATAACTTTATAACGCTCGGGGCCACTATTACAGCTACTATAGCTATTACCACTATTATAGCTAGTAATTCTATTAGAGTAAAACCTTTTTTATTCATTTATATCACCTGTAATAATTATAATATATTAATTATTTTTATACAAGTGGTTTATTTTTATCATCAAATTTATCTCTAATTAAAATTATATCATCGCCTATTTTAGCTATTTGTTTCCACTCTATTTGATATTCTTCTCTCCCTGCAAATCTTCTAATATGTTTTTCTTCTAATACTAGACTTTTTATATTACCTGCTGTATCTAAGATAACGTCTATTATTATTCCTAGTCTTTTCCCAGTATTCATATTTATTATTTCTTTCTTCTGAAGATCAGATAATCTCATACTTATCACCACTTAATTATATGATTTTAATTTATTATTAGACATTTTTATACTCGGGCAAACTATAAAGAAGTATTTTTTTTAAAAGCAAGACAATATATGAAAAAAGAATACTATATTAAAGTGTCCAAAATGGGGTTCACTTCATATTAATATTCTTTTTTTAATTTCATTGCTTTTTCTATATTTTTCATAACTTTGTAATATATAATTATTCATATAATCAAGTTTTTTTTCTATATCCTTTACCAAGGCTATCTGATTTCTTGCTCTATCAAGGTTATGTGTATCATAATCTATTTTAAAATATGTATCACCATTTATATAGTCATTTAGGAATCTAATAGCAAGTTCTAATGTTATTATACGAATTGACTCTGCCATTAGGCTTACTTCTTCATATTTTAGATATGGTGCCATTTCACTTAAATAGCCATTGGTGTATGCTTTAAATAAGTCTAAATCTATTGATACTTTTTTCAAGTTTTTCTCATCTTCGGAAACTGTCGATGCAGTTGATCTTATACCATCACCATAATCAAATAACATGCTACCTGGCATAACAGTATCTAAATCTATTACTGCGAGAAAATCTCCCGTATCTTTATTCATCATTACGTTATTTACCTTTGTATCATTATGAGTGACTCTAAGTGGTATTTCTCCTTCTTTTAAATCATCCATTATTAACGAGCAAACATCTTCTCTCATCAAAATAAATACTATTTCTTTTGCTACTTCTATTACTCTTCCTTCTGAATCAAATTTTATATCGTCCATTAACTTTTTATATCTTTCTGGTGTATTATGGAAATCTTTTATTGTCTCTTCTAATTTATTCATAGGATACCCTCTTAGTAATTTTTGAAAATTACCAAAAGCTTTTCCTGTATTAAATACTATATCTTTATTCACTGATTGGTCATAAGATATTGAATCATCGATATATTCATAAATACGATAATATTCCCTAGTATCGGAATCATTTGTTATGTAACATAGTGATTTTCCATCTTTGGTTTTAACTACTTCAAGCACTCTGTGAGTAGTATCTCCCACTTTAATCATCTGTTTTTTTAGGTATGTTGTTACACCTTCAATATTTTTCATAAGTTTATATGGTTCAGTAAATACTTTAGTATTTATTTTTTGTATTAGATATTTTTTTTCTGAGCCATCTTTTTGTTTAAAGGTAGCAACATAAGTTTTATTTATGATTCCGGAATTTTTTTTCTTTAAATCTATTAGTTCCCCCTCTATATTAAATTTTTCTAATATTTGTTCTATCATTTAAACCACCTAATATTATTATACTAGTTTTTATACTTTTTATCTACCCTACTTGACATGTTTTTTTAATGTTTTAATAGCATTTTTTTCTATTCTAGATATTTGAGCTTGAGATATACCTAATTCTTCTGCTATTTCCATTTGTGTTTTTCCTATAACAAATCTTTCTTTTAAAATACTTATTTCTCTTTCTTTCAAATCACATATGGCTTTATCTAAAGCGAGTCTACTTTCAAGGCCATATTCATCTTCTTTATTTGCTATTTGATCAAAGAGATAGATAGTATCTCCCCCATCATTATAGATTGGTTCATACATACTTACTGGTTCCCTAAGTGAATCCAAAGCATTGGCTATATCATATTCAGTGACTCCTAATTGTTTTGCTATTTCACAATTTGATGGCTCTTTTCCATTATTTGATAACTCTTCTTTTATCTTTAATGTTTTATAAGCTAGATCCTTAATGCTTCTCGATATTCTAATAGTATTATTATCTCTTAAATATCTTTTTATTTCTCCCTCAATCATAGGACAAGCATATGTTGATAATTTTACATCATATGATATATCAAAATTATCTATTGCTTTTACTAATCCTAGACAACCAACTTGAAATAAGTCATCTAAATTATCTACTTTTCCAGTGAATTTTCTCAATATGCTTAATACTAATTTTAAATTACCATTTATTAAATCCTCTCTAGCAAAAGGATCGCCATCTTTCATTTTTTTAAACAACTCCGACATTTCTTCAGTTGTTAAAACTTTTATATTGGCAGTATTCACACCCGTTAGTTCAACTTTATGACGTGACATAACAAAAAATTCTCCTTTCACATTCATTATGAATATTTAAAGAGAATTTTAAACATTATTCTTTTTCTTTATATATTTTTAATATTCTATTAAATTCCTCTGGTACCGGTGCAGTAAACTTCATATATTCTTTAGTTGTTGGATGAACAAATTCTAATTTTTCAGCATGAAGCATCTGCCCAAATTTAGGATTTATTAATTTTCTTCTTCCATATACGGGGTCATTTACAACAGGATGCCCGATATAGCTTAAATGTACTCTTATTTGATGTGTTCTTCCCGTTTCTAATTTGCATCTAATTAAAGTTGCATCAGAATATCTTTCAAGAACTCTTAGATGAGTAACGGCTTCTTTAGAGTTATCTCCTGTTACACACATTTTTTTTCGATTATGAATGTCTCTTCCTATTGGAGCATCAATAGTAGCGGTATCTTCTTTTATTATTCCCTCCACTAAAGCAATATATTCACGGACTACTTCTTTCTTCTGAATTGCCTCCGCTAAAATATTATGAGCTTTATCATTTTTAGCTACAAGTAATAATCCTGAAGTATCAGCGTCTATTCTATGTACTATTCCTGGTCTAATATTAGTATTTACTGTACTTAGATTATTAGTGTGATACATAAGTGCATTTACTAGAGTACCTGTATAATTTCCTGGAGCTGGATGTACTACCATACCACTAGGTTTATTTACTACGATTAAATCATCATCTTCATAATAAATATCTAATGGTATATTTTCTGGTAAGATATCGGTATTTTCTTCATAATCCTTTACTTCTATTTGGTCATTTTCTTTTAATGTATAACTATTCTTGATAGTTTTACCATTTACTAATATACAATCATTATCTATCATTTTCTGAATCTTACTTCTTGTATACTCAGTATTTTCTACTAGAAATTTATCTATTCTTTGTCCTATTGTTATTTCATCAATTATCATCTTCTTTTCTCCTTTCTTAGTTGAATAATTAAAATAAGAAAGATTCCTACGCATATTAAAGAATCTGCAATGTTAAATATCGGAAAATTGTATTCAAATATTTTTATTGAAATAAAATCTATTACATACCCTCTAAATAATCTATCAATTAAATTACCAAAAGAGCCACCAATTATAAGGGAAAAAGCTAGTATTTCTATCTTACTACAAATATCATTTTTTATTATGTAATATATTAATCCTCCAATTATTAATAAAGTTATTAATATTAAAAATATTCTTTTTCCTGTAAATATACTAAATGCCGCTCCATTATTTTTTGTATATATCAAATAGAAAAAATTTTTTATAACTACTATTTCTTTATCTAAATAATTAATTACAGTATATTTTGACGCTTGATCTAATAACATAAATATTATTGATAAGATAGTTATTAACAGCATTAATTATCACTCCCAGACACAGGTATTTACTATATATGAATTTGCATTTCCATCTAAATATTCGTCGATATAATCTATAGTAATACAGTCTAGACTATAGGCTTTTATTTTATGGCAGTATACAAAATCACTATCTCTATATATTTCAATATTAGCATTTATATTACATGCTTTATCTTTATTATTTGGATTAATGTAATCACTATTACTTATAAGATTTTCTTCTATCAAATTATTTATAGTTATATTTCTATTAATACCAACAGATACCGTTTTTTCTTGTCCTGGCTTAATAAATTCAATTTCCCCATTATCACTTGTATAATTAGAAAATAGTATTTCATCACTATTTAATGTAACATAACTATCTATCATTTGCGATATTCTTTTTACAAATGTTTCTTCTGCCTTTAATCTGCTTTTTTTATATGCAGCAATACTATTTGGTATTGCTATTACTAAAACTATAGCCATTATTACTATAACTGCAAGTAGTTCTATTAGAGTAAAACCTTTTCTATTCATATTTATTTCCTCCAGTTATATTGTATCATTATCTTACTTTTTTATCAATAATAGGCTTGATATTTTTAATGTTTATATTTATAATGGTTTTATGGTGAATTAAATGAAATTAATATTTAATGATAAAGAAATAGATTTGATAGAATGTGAATCTTTTTATCGTAGATTAAAGGGTTTTATGTTTACTAAAAATATAAACATTGCTCTTTTATTCGATAAATGTAATAGTATTCATACTTTTTTTATGAAAAAGAATATTGATGTCATAATGTGTGATAAAGATGATAATATTCTATACTATTATAAAAATCTTGGTAAAAATAAAGTTATTTTACCTAAAAAAGGAGTTAAAAAGGTATTTGAAACTCCTAGCGAATATTTTGATATAAAGATTGGTAAAAAAATAATAATTAAAAAGTAAGTTAGTTATTATCAATATAACTACTTACTTTTTCTATTGTATTATTAAAATTATTATAATCTGTTTCAAACCATATTACCGGTAATTGATGATTAAAGAAAGTATATTGCCTTTTAGCATAATGTCTTGAATTTTTCTTAATTTTTTCAATAGCAGTATCTAACGATACATTACCATCAAAATAATCATATAATTCTTTATATCCAATAGCGTTAAGTAATGGTTTAGTTTTGATTCCCTTAGCATAAAAAGATTTTACTTCTTCTAATAATCCTTCTTTTATCATGATATCTACTCGATTATTTATTTTACAATATAATTGTTGTCTATCTGCTGTTAGACCAATAAATATTGTATCATATAAAAGTTTGTCCGTTTTGTTTTCGGATATAGATTTGTTATTTTCTTTATAATAGTTTAATGCTCTAATTAATCTTCTTCTATTATTTTTATCAATATCAATATCTTTATCTAATTTAATTAGTTCATTATATAATTCTTCAGTAGTTAAATTATCATAGGAATTATTTTCTTTTTCTTCTGATAATTTATAATCATAAAGTGCCGCTTTTATATAAAGACCTGTTCCTCCTACTATGATAGGGGTTTTATTTCTAGATAATATATCTTTAATCATTCTTCGACAATCCTGTTGATAATGGTAGATTGTATATTCTTCATCTATATTTTTGATATCAAATAGATGATGCGGAATGCCATTCATTTCCTCCTTGGTTACTTTTGCAGAACCAATATTCAATTCCTTATATACTTGAACAGCATCAGCATTTATTATTTCTCCATTGTATCTCTTAGCTAATTCTATGGACATTTTTGTTTTACCTACTGCAGTTGGCCCGGTTATTACTATTATCATTTTTTTATTCCTTTACTTTCTTTTTTTGATATAAATTGTGTTATTCTAACAATTTCATTATCATCTAATTCTTCATTTAAATCATACATTACTGGAAAAAAGCCTTTTAATTTTATTAAACCCTCTGTTGCTTTATCAATATCAATAAAGTATCCATGCTCACCTATAATTTTAGTTAAATATGAAAAAAATGTTCTGGCATTACCATCATAAAATATTTGCATATTAAATAATATAACACACAATTTAATAAAATCTTCTAGATTAAATTCTTTTTTATAGAAATCATCTAATTTTTTATAAACTTCTTCTAATTCAAAATTGTCAATTCTAATATTATTATCTTCTTTTATAAATTTTTGGTTAATTAATAATAATTCATTAAAGTATTTCATTATATGCTCCTTTTAAACATTTTTTCTAATTCATATATTGTAAAATTAATAATAGTTGGTCTTCCATGAGGACAATTAAAGGGATTTTTACATTTTCTTAACTGACTTATTATACTTTCCATATCTTCGTTAGTTATTCTAGTGTTTCCTTTTACACTTGCTTTACATGCCATAGTAGCCGCCAGATGGTCTAAGAATTTTTCTAAATTAAAATGTTTTTCTTCTTCTTTGATCATTTCAAATATATTTCTCATTGTTATTTCTTCCCTTCCTTTTGTAAACCATGTGGGATGAGAAATTATTCTAAATGAACTTTGTCCAAATTCTTCTACTTTGATATTTAATTTGTCTAAAATATCTATATTATTTTTTAGAATAATATAATCTTGCATAGGAAGTTCTATTACGATTGGAACAATACTTTCAATAATATTATTATTAGGATGAGATAATAGATAAGAAAATTTTTCGTAATTGATTCTTTCTTGAGCTGCATGCTGGTCGATTAAATAGATTCCTTTTTCATTTTCACAGACAATATACGTTCCATGAACTAACCCAATAGGATATAATTCAGGTAATTTTTCCGTAGGAAGTTCTTCAATATACTCTTCTTTTTCAAGAGTATCTAATTCATTATTTGGTTCATAATCAAAATTAATTAGCTTAGTAATTCTTTCTTTATCATCACTTTCTGTACTTTCACTTACGATAGTTCTTTCTAAGTTAAGAGTTAAATTTTCATAAGTAGGTTCTGCTACTGATTCTTTTACTTCTATTTTTGGTATAAGTAATTTTGTTTTTATAACACTCTTTATTCCATTAGATATTAGTTCTTTTAAATCTTCAAAATTACTAAATTTAATATCTTGCTTAGATGGATGAATATTTACATCAATAAGAGTTGGATCAGTCTTTATATTTAATACTACTATTGGATATCTAGTATCTTCTTTATATGATGAATATGCTTCATTTATTACTTTATTTAATATTTGATTCTTTATAACTCTACCATTTACTAGTATGGTCATATGATTTCTAGTAGAACGATTTACTTCAGGTAGAGAAATATATCCTGATACTTCATAGTCATCATTACTTACATTTATTTCAAGCATTTTCTTGGCTACATCTAAGCCATATATTGATTTTATTACTTTTAATAGATTCCCTGAACCATCTGTATTTAATAGTTCTTTTTCATCGTTTGTTAAAATAAATTTTATTTTAGGATAAGAGAGTGCCATTTTATTTACATATTCGATAACATTTGCTAACTCTGTATAAACATTTGATAGATGTTTTAGTCTAGCGGGTGTATTATAGAACATGTTTGTTACTGTTATTTGAGTACCAATTCTAGCATCAGAATTCTTTTCTTCAAGTAATTTTCCACCTTTAATATGGATTAAAGTTCCTATTTCATTTTGGCAAGTTTTTAGGATTACTTCAGATACTGCAGCGATTGAAGGAAGAGCTTCACCACGGAATCCTAATGATTTAATAGAAAATAAGTCATTATCTGTATATAGTTTACTTGTAGCGTGTCTTTGAAAGGCAAGAACAGCATCATCGTGGTCCATCCCTATTCCATTATCTGTGACTACTATTTGTCTTAGCCCTGATTCTTTTAAATCAATTTTAATAGTAGTTGCTCCGGCATCGACAGAGTTTTCTACCAATTCTTTTACAATTGACACTACTTTTTCTACTACTTCTCCAGCTGCTATTTTGTTGGAAAGTAGTTCACTCATTACTCTTATTTTACTCATACTACACCTCTATCATCTTATATGGTCTTACTTTCCCATTACCATCTTGTTTATAGATAGCTATTTCATTATTATTATAATCCATTAATAATGCTATATCATCCTCAAAAAAGCTATCTAATATCATACCATTTTTTATTTTCTTTAATAATTCATCATCTATTTTAGTTACTTTAATATTAGGAAGGGCTTCTTTTATAGATAGAAGGGTATATTTATCATCTTCTATTTGTTCTAATGTATATGAATTATCGATAGAAAAATTACCCTGCTTAGTTCTAATTAATTCTTTCATAGTGCCAAAAGTATCTAACTTATAGGCTATATCTCTGATTAGACTTCTGATATATGTGCCTTTACTTACTTCACATTTAATGGAAAATTCTATTGTGTCCTTCAAATATATTATATCACTTACTAATTCTAATGAAAATATTTCTATTTCCTTAGATGGTGGTGTCACTTCTATACCTGCTCTAGCATATTCATATAGTTTTTTTCCATCTTTTTTTACTGCAGAATACATAGGTACTTGTTGATTATATTTGCCTATAAAAGAATTTAATACTTTTATTATTTCTTCTTTAGTACAAGTTGGGATATTTCTATTTACTTCTTTACCAGTAACATCTAACATATCTGTCTCATACCCGAGTATTACTTTGGCAATATATTCTTTTCTCTCAGAAGTTAATAACTCTGATATTTTTAATGCTCTTCCTATTGGAACTACTAGAACTCCTTCTGCTATTGGATCTAGTGTACCGGTATGTCCTACTTTTTTAGTATTAAATTTTTCACATATGATATTTACGACATCTCTACTTGTTAAATCTTTTGGTTTATTTATTATTAATACACCATTCATAATTATATAAAGCAAAACAATATTATTAATTAAAATAATATTGTTTTTAGCTTATTCCTCCTTGTTAATATCTCCAATTATCTTTTCTATTTTGTTACCATATTCAATTGATTTATCATAAATAAATGTAAGTTCCGGCATTTTTCTTATTTCTACCATATCGAATAATTTTCCACGAATAAATCCACTTGCTTTATTTAAAGCATTATGAACTTTTTCCCTGTCTTCATCTATTAGATTAGTATAATATACTTTTGCATATGATAAATCACTTGAGATATCTACCGCTGTTATGGTAACAAATTTTATATCATCATCTTTTACTTCTTCTGCTACTACTTTAGATATTGCTTCAGTAAAGATATGATTTAATCTTTCTAGTTTTATACTCATGATATCACCTTATCTTGTTTTATTGTTATTTTCTTCTACAGTATATTTTTCTGGTACTATTCCTACCTTTACTAAAAATTCTCCTCTTTTATATCCTGTTTTAAATGAAAATGTTGTTCTGGGATCAGTGAATGGTCCAATAGAACCAATTTCCTGATTTTCTACTTTAACGCCATTAAAGTATTCCTCAAAATATGCTTTTCTTCCAGCCTCATTTAACATTGAACCATATGGTTTTTCCTCCGTCGGTATTACAGAGGCATTTTTTATTTCTTTATTAAATTTTATATCATCTGTAACTTTTCCAACATTATAACTTTCTTTCATTTTTAAAAATCTCCTTTTCTTTTTTATTTTTTTATTTCAACCATTTCATACGCTTCAATTACATCGCCTTCTTTGATATCATTGAAGTTATCGATTGTAATTCCACATTCTAGGCCTTGTTTTACTTCTTTTACTTGATCTTTTTCTCTAGCTAGAGAAGCAATAGTACTATTATTTATTACGACACCATCCCTTATTATTCTAGAACTAACATTTCTCTTAATTACTCCTGATGTTACATAAGATCCTGCTATTGTTCCTACCTTAGAAAACTTAAATATTTTTCTTACTTCGGCAGTTCCCAATACTTTTTCTTCAAACTCTGGTTCTAGTTTTCCTTTTAAAGCATCTTCCATATCTTCAACTACCTTGTAAATAATATCATAATATCTTATTTCTATTCCTTTGTCTTTAGCAGTCTCTGACACTTTATGGTCTGGTCTTATATTAAATCCAATTATTATAGCATTAGATGCATCTGCTAGTATTACATCACTTTCTGATATGCCACCAATACCACTTCTTATGACATTTACTTTTATTCCATCAACATCTAGTTTTAATAGTGAGTTTTTAACGGCTTCTTCACTACCTTTAACATCAGCTTTTAGAATAACATTTATTTCTTTTTCTCCAGCTTCTACTCTATTAAATAAGTCATCTAATGAAATTGCTGACTTTGGTCTATTTTGTCTTTCTTTCTCGATCTTTTGTCTTTGGGCAGCTATTGCTTTAGCCTTTTTTTCACTTTCAAAGGCCATAAACTTATCTCCTGCTGATGGGCTTTCAGATAGCCCAGTAATTGATACTGGCATAGATGGAAGAGCTTCTACTAGATTTTCTCCTTTATCATTTTTTAAAGTTCTAACTTTACCAGAAATATTTCCTACGACAATCGGATCTCCCAGTCTTAGTGTTCCATTTTGTACTAAGATATTTGTTACTACTCCAGAATTTTTATCTAATTTAGATTCAATCACTGTTCCTAGTGCATATCTATTTGGATTAGCTTTTAATTCTCCTAGTTCACTAAGCAGTAAAATTCTTTCTAATAAGTCATCAATACCTTGTCCTGTTACTGCAGAGATATTAACGAACATTATATCTCCACCCCAAGCTTCAGGTTGCAATCCATTAGCAGACATTTCTGTTAATACTTTTTCAACATTAGCAGTTGGTTTATCTATTTTATTTACTGCTACGATTATTGGTACTCCTGCTGCTTTAGCATGGTCTATTGCTTCTTTAGTTTGAGGCATTACTCCGTCATCAGCAGCTACAATAATAATTACAATATCGGTAATTGATGCTCCTCTTGCTCTCATTTCAGTAAATGCTGCATGTCCAGGAGTATCAATAAAGGTTAATTTCTTTCCATTATATTCAATTTGATATGCCCCAATAGCCTGAGTGATTCCTCCTGCTTCTCCTCCTGCTACATTAGTCTTTCTTATAGTATCTAGTAGTGTTGTTTTTCCATGATCTACATGGCCCATAATTGTAATTACTGGTGGTCTTTCTACTAAATCTTTTGGATTATCTACTATTTCTAATTCTTCAAAGTTTACTTCATCTCTCGATGTTTCACTTTTTAGTATTTTATTATAGTCAGATACAATTATTTCTACTGTATCAAAATCTAGTGATGCATTAATATTAGCCATCATACCTAATCCCATTAATTTCTTAATGATTTGACCTACTGATTCATTTAGACTAGAAGCAAGTTCTCCTACTGTCATTCCTTCTTTATACAAAATAACATTTTCATCAGCTTCTGCTACATTTGATTGTAGTTTTTCTTTATGCTTATACATTTCTTTTCTTTTTTCTTTGAAATTGTCATTATTTTGTATATTCTTCTTAATAGGCTTCTTTGATGGTTTGATTTCTTTTTTCTCATTTGATGCTAATTCTTCTAGTTCTTCTTCAAACGCTTCTTCATCATCAGATTCTACTGCTTCTTCTATTTCTTCTTCAGTAGTTTCCATATTTGCTATTTCATTATCTAGCATAATTATATCATCATCAGATAGTATATCTTCTTCAGAACTAGCTCTAATATCAAGTTTTTTACATAAACTTAATATTTCTTTTACATCTTTTCCTACATCACTTGCATATTCAGATACATTCATCGTATGTATCACCTCCTATTAATTTTTTATTACTTTTTCTATTTCATCATACACTTCTTCACTTATATTTATTTCAAGTGCTCTTTCTAATATTTTTTTATCTTTAGCTAGTTTTAGTACTTCAATATCTTTCTTGATATAAGCACCTCTACCATTTGCTTTGCCTGTTTGGTCAACAGTTATATTGCCATCTTTATCTCTAACAATACGAAGAAGTTCTTTTTTAGGTAGTTGCTCTTTTGTTACTACACATCTTCTTAAAGGTATTTTCTTCACACTATTCACCTTCTTCGATAGTTTCTTCAGTAGTTTCTACATAGTCCTTTTCAGGTTTCACTTCAATCTTATAGTGAGTTAATCTTGAAGCTAGTTTTACATTTTGTCCTTTTTTACCAATAGCTAATGATAAGTTTTCATCATCTACTAATGCTAAAGCTTCTTTCTTATTTTCATCTTTAATAGATACTTTAACATTCTTCGCAGGACTTAAGGCATTAGCAATAAATTTAACTGGATCTTTATCGTATAGAACAACATCTATCTTTTCACCATTTAATTCTTTTAATACTGATGCTATTCTTCTTCCTTTTTCACCAATTACTGCTCCAATTGGGTCAACATTAGTATATTCAGTATATACGGCTATTTTACTTCTTGATCCTGCTTCTCTTGCTACTGAGTATAACATTACTGTACCATCAGATAATTCTGGTATTTCTATTTCTAGTAATCTTTTTACAAATCCATAATGACTTCTAGAAAGCATAATGAATGGTCCTTTAGGTCCTATTTCTAATTTAGAAACATAAACCTTTACTGATGAACCCATTACTAGTTTTTCTCCAGGTATAATTTGATCTTTAGGTAGAATGCCGCTACTACGTCCTAAGTCAACAAAATAGTTATGTTGGTCTTCTCTTTGAAGAACACCGACCATTAATTCTCCATCTTTATCTTTGAATTCTTCTGATATACTTTCTTTTTCTGCTTCTTTAATTCTTTGAACGACTATTTGTTTAGCAGTACCTGCTGCTACTCTACCGAAGTTACTTGGGATAGTTAATTCATTTCCTCTTATTGTTTCTCCTACTTCAATATCATCTACTATTTTTCTAGCTTCTTCTAATGATATTTCTGTTTCTGGATTAGTAACTTCTTCTTCAACAACAGTTCGATTAGAATATAATCTAATATCTCCAGTTTCAGCATCAACACTAGCTTCAACATTACTTACTCCTTCATTTTTCTTGTAAGCTGCTGCCATAGCTTGTTCCATTGCTTCAATAACGATCTTTTTATCTACTTTCTTTTCTTCTGCTATTGAATTTAATGCTTTTAAGAATTCTTGCATTTGCTTCTTATTCATTTTCAATTCTTCCCTTCTCTTTAGTTGATACATCTAATGTATATGACTCTTCAATTAAATCTGCTTTATCTAGTAGAGGATTAATAATATTTGTTACTTCAACACATTTATCTAAGTCAATTATTTCATCTCGATCAATAACTATTCTTAAGAATAAGTTATTATCCTCTTTTTCTAATTTAACTGAGTCGATTCTTACTCCCACTTTTTCTACTTCTTCTTCTAGTAATTTTTTTATTTTTTCTTCCATAACTCCTCCTTTTAATATATATAAAAGAGTGGATATTTATGCCACTCTTTCTCAAGACAACTATATTATAGCACATTTATTTGTAAATGTACAAGACATTTCTAAATCATTTTTAATATTTTTGCTTTATTATTATCAGATGATTTTCTATTCATATTCTCTTCGAGAAAATTTCCATGAATAAAAATATTTTTTAAAATATATTCATAAATTTCTAATTTTGTATCAATTGGATGACCATTCCATAATTGTAAATGGCATTTATTTAAATCAAGTTTTAGTTCTTCGCCCAAATTAACACTCACTTTACATTTTTCTTCATTATTTATAGCAGCAGTACCAACGTATATATTCATACTACTTAATCCGCTAAATAGATTTTTTTCTATACAATCAATTTTAGTATTTATACCTGAACATGATATACCACTACTAATAAATTTATTATTTAGAAATCTATATAGTTCTAAAAACAATTGATGTTTTTGAAATAAATCTAAATATAACTTAAATATGCTCTCATCTATGCCTAAGTCTATTTCATCAAAAAAATAATCTTCACCAGCAGAAAGTCCATTAGTTATGTATGTATTAACTATATTATTTTCTTCTTTAATTTCTAAGAGTATTTTTTCGCCATCATAAAATGCAGGGTTTTCTATTAATAAAGTTAAGTATTTATTTTTATCTTTACTTTCAAAAAAAGATAAATCTCTAATTGATTTTTCAAATGGCATTTTTTCTAATTTGTCTAGATCATGTTTAAACGATATATATAATTTATTAAAAGAATTAATTAAATTATAAATGCTAATGCTTTCTTCTATATTTTTTACATCAATATTATCTATATTATTTATATTTTCACGATATTCTTTCATAGATATGGACTTAGTAAATCCTAAACTAAGCTCTTTTGTCCAACGTTTGATTTCATTAGAATATCTATCATATCTTTCCATATTAGTCACCTCAACAATTTGCTTATTATTATATTCAATTGTTCTTATCTTGTCAATTGTTTTTAAACCAACTCATACTCTTTAGATAATATTCTAGAATCAGAACAGTATTCCATAATAAACTTGTTATTTTTACTAGATATAATGATACCTATTGTTTTATCTTGTGTTGGTTTTCTTATAGTACTATCTATATAGTTCATATAGACTCCTATCTGACCGATATGTTCTTTTTTTAATTTAGTTACTTTTAGTTCTATAACTATGTAACAATTATATTCTAGATTAAAAAGAAGAAAATCAATATAATGGTAATCACTTCCTATCTTTATTTTATATTCACTATCTATAAAAGCAAAGCCACTTCCTAATTCTTTTAAGAAACTAGGCATGTCTTCAAGTATTAGTTTATGTAATGTTTTTTCTGTAACTACTTCTATATCATCAGGATTATGAATAATAATAGGATTTTTGATAATGTCTTGTACTTTAATTTCTTCCTTGGTTATTAATTTATGCTTTGTCTTTTCTGGTAATCTTTCATATTCCTTATTTTTTATTCTATCGCTTAATTCTCTATAGGATAATTTTTGATTTAAGCACAGATTTATATAATACTCAATTTCGTAATCATCTTTTAATGGTAACAATTGGATATAGTGAGTCCATGTTAATTGGGCAATCATTGCTTGCCCTTTTTGAAATAAATAAAATTTTCTCATATATTTTAATGAGCGAATACTATATCCTTTGCCTAATTCTTTTGTTAACCTTTTTGAATATTCTTTAATCAAGCTATCTCCATATTTAGCTCTTTCTTCTCCACCTTGAGCTTCAATAAGTAGTTTACCAACATTATAGTAGGTATCTAAATCACTTTTGTTCTTGCTATAATCTTTTACTTTCTTAGTTACTTCATTATTTATTAATTCATTTTTTATTTCATTATAATAATTCATTTTATGTTCCTTTCTTTATTTAGTTTTTTATAATAATATTATTAAATATGAATATACTACTATTGATATGATAATAATAGTATTTATATTGACAAAATATATATCATTATGTTATTATTGTATTACCGAAGAGCAATGCTCTTGACAGGTCTATAACTGATGTATGATTTATAATTTAGTGCTTTGCACCATCTCAGTTAGGAAGGGAAACTTATGTTTCTCTTTTTTTATGGCAAAAATAGTTTTACTTCAATAAAATCTGTTGATGTTGATATATCAATATTTTTATTAAGATTTAGTTCATATTGATGATGAAGATAATTAGCCATCATATCTGCAGCTTGAATTCCATAATTATGTTTTGAGTTATAGTGGACTACTTCTACGGTTAATTTATTTTTTAGTATAGGATTTCTTATTACAGAATAATCAAAATTAGATATGCCATTAACTAATTCTTCATATATACTTTCTTTTAAATTATAATATCCATTTGATTTAGTAGTGTCCTGATCTATTTTAATAAATAATTCTAATTCTTTGGTAGGATCAATCTTACCATTTTTAATTGAATATAATACTATTTCTTTTATTATTCTTTTTTGTGAATAATCTATAAACCTACCACGAGATGCTTTACTTTCCATTATCTTTGAATATACTTTTTTATTATCTATAAAAATACCAAAATTATTTTCTTTTTTTATTAAGTTATATATCCATCTTCGATGACTACTGCTTAATCTTGTAGTTCCTTTTATTTCAATACATTTTTTATTACATTTATGAATGTCATTATTACAATACTTGCATTTTAATTTATTTATTAGTCCTCTATATTTATTAATAAAGTCACTTATTTTATTTGCATTATAGAAAAATAATCCACCATAGATACAAGAAGTCTCATTATTATTTAGTTTTCCTGAATCATCCATATAAATATATAGTTCTTGTTTATTACTCATTTCTTACTCCTTTCCATTTTAATTATTTAACGTTTATACTATCACATAAATAGAATGAAGTCTATATGAGTTTACACTTTATTTGTAAGAAATGCATGATAAGAATATACTAGTGATATTATTAGTATTTATAACTATTATATATAAAGGAATAAAGTTATAACTATTTATATTTTCTACTTTACAGTGTAAAGTAGAAATGTCATGCCATAAAATATTTGAAATAGACATTTGCATTTTTTATTATTTTGTAGTATAATTTGTCTTGTGTGTTTATTCTTTTAAATTCTAATTTTTATTTTATTTATGAACGATATTTTAAAATTAATGAAAGGAGAAAATTAATGAATACAAAGATTATTCCTCTAGGAGGAATGGGTGAAGTTGGAAAGAATATGTACACTGTTATGTACGATGATGAGATTATTATTGTCGACTGTGGTGTTATGTTTCCCGATGATGATTTACTTGGTATAGATTATGTTATACCTGATTTTGCTTTTCTAAAAGAAAATGAAAGTAAGATTAAAGGATTATTTATTACGCATGGACATGAAGATCATATTGGTGGTATTCCTTTTTTACTACAGACAGCGAATATTCCTAAGATATATACTCCTGCGAATGCAAAAGAACTTATTGATAAAAAATTAGAAGAAAGAAATATTATTTATAACGATATGGTTATTTATAATGAGGATATGGTAGTTAAAACAAAACATTTTAAGATAGAATTTTTTAGAACGACACACTCAATACCAGATTCTCATGGACTTGCTATTGATACTCCTGATGGTACTATTGTTATGACCGGAGACTTTAAATTTGACTTAACTCCTATTGGTCCGATGGCTAACTTACATAAGATGGCTAGAATTGGTGAAAAGGGAGTTAGTGTACTTATGAGTGACTCTACGAATGCATTATCTCCTGGTGTATCTCTTAGTGAGTCGGTTGTTGATGAGAACTTAGGTGAAATATTTGCTTCTTGTAAGTATAATAGAATTATTCTAGCTACATTTGCTTCGAATGTATATCGTATTAAACATATTATTGAAACTTGTAAAAAGAATAATAGAAAGATTGCACTATTTGGTAGAAGTATGGAAAATACTGTTGATATAGCTATTAAATGTGGGTATATTAAAGATAAAGATATTGTAATAACTGCTGAAGAAGCAAATCATATGAAACCAGAAGAAGTATGTTTACTATGTACTGGTAGTCAAGGAGAACCACTAGCAGCATTATCTAGAATTGCATCTGGAAGTCATAGACAGATTACGCTTATGCCTAATGATGTAGTTATATTCTCATCTAGTCCTATACCAGGGAACACATCATCAGTATCTAAAACGATTAATAAACTATATAAAAAAGGTGTTAAAGTATTTACTAATGCTGGTAGTGATATTCACTCTTCTGGTCATGCTAATCAAGAAGAACTTAAGTTAATGTTAAGACTATTTAAACCCAAATATTTTGTTCCATATCATGGAGAATTTAGAATGCTTAAGATGCATACTGATTTAGGTATTATGTGTGATGTTCCAAGAGAAAATACTTTTGTACTAGAAAACGGTGATGTTCTTGATCTTAAGAAAGGTGTTGTTACTCCTAACGGTCATGTAGAGGCAGGCGATGTATATGTCGATGGCTCTCGTATTGGAGAAGTAGGTAGTGCAGTTATTAAAGATAGAATTCTTATGAGTACTAATGGTATTCTTGTTATTATTGCTAATATGGATATTGCTAAGAAGAAATTACTTGGTGTACCTGCTATTACAACAAGAGGTTATATTTTAGTAAATGAGAATACAGATTTAATTCATGATATACAAGCTAAAGCTGCTGAAATAATTGAAAATCATTTAAGTAATAATACTTTTAATTTTAATGATATGAAGAATGAAATGATTAATGGTCTAATACCAATACTATCTGATAAAACTGGTAGAGTACCTATTATTCTTCCTATTGTTATGGATGTTAAGTCTGAAAAAGTTGGAGTAAAATAAAAAACTTTATAACATTTGTTATAGAGTTCTTTTTTATTCTCTAACTATTAGTATTTGACCGATACTTAGTAAATTAGATGATAGATTATTTAATTGTTTTAGCCTATCAACAGTTGTGTCAAATTTTCTTGCGATACTGTATAGAGAATCTCCTCTTTCCACAGTATATGTTGTTTCTAATGATTGAAAAGCAGGTATTTTTAGTATTTGACCAATAGACAAAAGATTATTTTCTAAATTATTTAATGATTTTAGTTCATCAACAGTTGTGTTGAAATCTCTAGCTATGCTATATAGAGAATCTCCTTTTTGTACTGTGTATGCTGTACTACCTTGTGATTCTTCCACAGTAGGTATTCTTAGTACTTGTCCTACTGTTAAGATATTACTTTCTATATTGTTTACCTCTTTTAAAGCATCCACAGTGGTGTTATATTTAGAAGCAATACTGTATAGGGAGTCTCCTCGTTGGACTATGTAAGTGTCCTCTGGTACTAGATTACTAGGTAATTTTAGTAATTGTCCTATCATTAAAGTATTATTAGTTAAATTATTTAATGATTTTAACTCATCAACAGTAGTGTTGTTATCTAGAGCTATTTGATATAAAGTATCTCCTCTTTTTACGATATAGATATCTTCTTCATTATCAGTTATTGTTTCCATAGGTACTCTAAGTATTTGTCCTATAGACAAGGTATTACCTTCAATATTATTAATTCTTCTTAGTTCATCCACAGTAGTACCAAGTCTATTAGCAATAGAATATAGAGTATCTCCTCTTTGTACAGTATAAGTATTAGATATCATATTACCTGGAGGAGTATATGGCACTCCTATATAATTTGATACAGCTTGTACTACTGCCTCCACTAAATCTTGATAATTGTTATTTAAGAAATTAACATCTTTTTGATTATCAATAAATCCATACTCTACGATTAGAGGTTCTGTCCTTCCGGTATTACGATGGATAAAATAATAATCTTTAGATGGATTACTAGGTAATCTTCTTTGATAATATTTTCTTGTTGTTTGTCCAGTTCTTCCAATATTATTTAAGATATTCTTAGCTAAGGTATCAGGATTTCTTAGAGCATAAATGACTTCCGCTCCCTGTCCACCACCTGAATTAATATGATTAGATAATACTATTACATCATCATTATTACCAAATTTAGATAAGATACTATTTACTCTTTCAGTAGGAGATAAAGTAACATCACTATCACGAGTTATGGCTACTGGTACTCCTAGTTCTTTAAATCTATCATACATATATTTAGAAATCAAAAGAGTGTAATCTTTTTCTAGGGCATTATTACCTACAGCACCTGAATCAGTACCACCATGTCCTGGATCGATTACAATCTTTCTTACTTCTCTATCTTCATTATTATACATATAATCACCTTCGTGATATTATATGTAAATATCCTATTTTGGTTAATTTGTTTATTTATGGCAAATTGCTCTCTTCAGGGGGTCAATTTTTTATACGAGTTATCTCTTATACAAAAGTTTAAATTCCTTATAAAATAAGGTTTTATGGAACTCTAAGATTTATTATAGTTTATTAAAATTTGTATGGGTGTTAATGTAAAAGTTAATGTAAAAATAAAATCTAGCTATTTTAACTAGATTTTATATGTGCAACTATTTCATCATTATATTTGTTCTTAAATATATTAAAATCTCTCCTATTAACAGAACTTTTTATTTGTTCAATGACATGTTCAGCAGTTTCTACAGTCCAAAATACAGTTAGATATTTTTTTGCTCTAGTTACAGAAGTATAAAATATATTTGAAGATATCATTTTTTCAATATCTTTCGTTATAACAACCTTGACAGAATTATATTCTAATCCTTGTGCTTTATGTATTGAAATGGCATATGCAATATTAAATGGAACGATATTATTTTTATCATCATCGTCATCATCATTTTCAAATTCTTTATCTATCGAAAATCCAATTACAGATTTATTAGAATTAATAACATCCAGTTCATTTAATGGTTTTTCTATTTCAACTTCAAAATACATAGTTTCAGCATCTTCTTTTATATTTGAAATAACTCCTTTTAAATTATTATATAGCACCTTTTTAAACCTCTCAGTTTCAAAGAATAATACTTTATCACCAACTTTATAAGTCTTAATTCCGAATTCAAATTTAGGATTCGGGTTGTTGTCTTGCAAATACTTATTAATTTGATTAATTCCGTATAATCCATCATATCCTAAGCACAAAATTATTTCATCATTATCCTTTTTTCTAAATATTTCCGTATTAAGAGGAGAACTTAAATGTTTAGAAGCCATATATTCTGTTATTTTATCATCAAAATTTCTAACTTTATCCCATAATGTTAATAAAACTTCCTCATTGCTTCTAAAAGTTTCAGTTAATTCATATATTGAATTATTATTAATAAATTGCTTACAGAAATAAAACCAGTTGCCAAATCGAATAGATTCAATTTGATATATGTCACCAACTAGAAGTAACAATGTATAATTGCTTTCAGACAAAGCTTTTAGTATATCCTCATTACTAACAGTACTACATTCGTCAACCACCAATATATCACAACACTTATTTATATATTCATTCTTGTTATATTCAGCTATTGTGTAAAAAACCGAATTATTAACATTAACCCTATGTTTTAAGTTTTCTACTGCTGTATTTGTGTTAGCAAGATATATTTTTGTTTTATCTGATAAATATTCAGATAACGAATTTATTATTGTTGTTTTTCCAGTTCCAGCTGGGCCATATATTAAAGCAACTCTTGAATCGCAATACATTTTTCTAAGAATATCTTTTTTTTCATCAGAAATACTTGTAGAAAATCCAATTTCATCCTCCCAAAATTCAAATGATTCTTTATATCCTTCAATACCCTTATTAGTCAAATCATTTATCAAGTTAATTATGTCTATTGTACTTTTTTCATATCCTATCATAAACACATTGTTGCTTTCTTTAACAATTTTCAATAATTTTTGATTTCTATAGAGTTTTGAGTTAAAAATGTTTATTAACTCATCAATATTTCCATATTCAGCTAATTCATCAATAGGTGTATATAATATTCCTCGTTGTTCTATATTGTTTAATATATGTCTTGCTAACAATTGATAATTATTATCCTCATCTTCTTGTGACATGAACAAATCTTCACCACTAGGAGTATGTTGCGAAAGAGACAAAATAAATGGCAATTTTTCAAAAGGAAAGCATTGCCTTTTTAGACATAAATTCGAAAGATACTCATTTGGAATATTTTTATTTAACTGTCTCTTGATGTATATATTTTTAATAGTATATATTAAATATCTTAACACTCTATATCCAGGCTTTTTATTATTGATTATTTCTCTTAAGCCATCAAACAATTGAAATAAATAATTAGTAGGAGCTTCACCTATATTTTTTATTTCATTTAAATATAAATCGTTAGGCAACAATAATAAATATAATAAATTATTATTAGTATTTGTTAAATAATTCATTAATTTATTATACTCTATCATGTTACTTTTAACTACAGAATTTATATTTAATATTTTTGCTAAATTGTTGAACTCGCACGATCTAATAGCTACTCGCCAATTGTTAATTATCTTTACAGAAGTATCAGAAGAAAACAATTTTATTTTCTTTTCAAACAAAGAAATGGTAATAGCATAATTTGGTAATATATCTTCTTTTGTATATGCGATAATTCTATCAAATTTATTGATTTTATCTGAAGCTATTGATAAAGTTATCTCATAATAAATATTATCGTTAATATATAATGGTTTAATTTTTTCTACATAATATCTTGCATTATTAATTTTCTTAGATTCGTTATCAATTGATTCTATAACTTCTGCAATTTTTTTATAATATTCATCCAAAGAAGAATCATTATTTAAAGGATAATCTTTAATGTTTATTAGTATATCTAAATTAAATTCATCTTTTACATATTCTTTAGTTTTTAATAGATAATAGTAATACTTCTGCATTAAAAGTTCAGCGCCATTATAATCTGGTGTATAATGCGACTTTGATGACTGCAAATAGCGATGAAAATCATATAAAAACCTAGGGTTACATCTTCTGTCTAATTCTTTATAAGCTGTTTTTTTATCCAAAAAAGAATTGCTAAGGTTGGCTTTGAATTTTTTGTTATACCATAACACAATTATATCTTCTATCAAATTTCTTAATTGTGACAAAATATTTTGAGATAGTAAACCTCGTTCCAAATAATCCTTTTTTGAAATGTTATCATCAATGGTGATATTAGCATTATTAATTTCGATTACAACAGATTGATTCATAAGTATCCTCCTAACAAAGCAAAAAGATATCATAATAATGATATCTCAACTATGTTAATTATACCGCTTTTTAATTAATTTGTAAAACTATTCGGAACTATCTTATTCTAAATTAGAAAAATTTTCTTTTGATTTCTTTTATTCAAATTTCTCAAAATAACATTTATTAAATATGTATATTTAATAAATAATTAGAAGTTTGACAAATCTGAAATACGTTGCAAATATTTTTTTACTTCAGGATACTTTCTATCCATTTCAATAATGTTATCTTTTTCAATAACTTTACACACAAGTTCACAAATATACTTTTTTAATGACTCAGCATTAAAATCAAGTCTCTCTTTATCAGTGTTATTAACTGAAACAATTTCATTAAGGAAGTCAAGAATATTCATCTTTTCATATACCTTATCATTTCGTTTTAATTGATCACTTTTTTTAATTTGATTATATTTTTTACTTTTCAAAAAATTATTAACACCTTTAAATAGTAAATCTGGATATATTAAATCTTCGATTTCACAATTAACTTTTACATTGCCATCAACATTTACAATATTATCTGTTTTAATTATCATCTTATTATAATTCTTTATCTTACTATCTAGTTTTTGTTTTTCTTCTCTACCGGCTTTATCATTGTCGAAAATACATAATATTTTTGGAACAAATTTTTCTTCATTTTTATAATATAAAAATTGTATTAATACCCCTTCTTTAGATGCACCTCCGGCTGGTAAAACTAATGGTAATCTTATCCCCAATTTTTTTGCTAATAAGCTGATATACTTTTTATCTTCTTCACCTTCAACAATAATTGTTTCTGGAACCAATTCCCATGTATCATTATTTTCAATACCCAAGTGTTCCTTAATAGCATTTACTTTATCATAACCTTTTAATTCAGAAATATACGTTTCGGCTTTATAAAATTTTATACCAGGTTTTCTAGTATATTCAACAATTTTATTATCGCTTAAAAACAAATATGTATGTTCGATATTATTTAGATCGACAAATAAATTAGAATGTGTAGTAACAAAAACGTAATCACTCTTAGAAATATCAACCAAATCAGTCATTACTTGTTTTTGTAAACTAGGTTGTAGAAATGCTTCTGGCTCATCTAATCCCCAAATAAAAGTTTTGTTTTTCTTATTTGACATGTATCTTATTAAAGAAAATAAAATTATTTTTTGTATTCCACTTCCCTTAGTGTCTAACTTATAATCATTAGTATCAAAAACTGTGAAATCAGTCATCTCAGAAACTGCATCCGCTAATTTTTCGAAAGCTGGAAAGCCAATATTAACCTTCCAATTTTTTGTATCTATACCAGGGATATCATAAGTGGTAGTTCTAATCATACTAGTTATACTGTCTTCAATGCTTTTAACCATTTGTTCAGAAATATCAATAAATTCCTGAAGTTTCTTTAACGCCTTATCTTGGCCCTTCTTATTTTTAAGTCCTAAATCTAATATCTCAGTATTTACAATTTTGGCAATTAATTCTGGTATATTAATATTACTTGATTGCAAAAACACAAATTGAAATTTATCTAATACGTTATTAATTTCACTTTCACTAAGAGAACGTTTATTTTTACCGAATCCTGTTACTGTTAATACTTTGTTCTTATTTTTGTATTCATAAAGCTTAGTAATTGTTACTACCTCATCTTTATATAAAAATTTGACAGTAATTTTTGTTGAAAAGCCTTGACCACCACTACCTTTTGCTATGTAATAAGGAACATCTGTATGTGGATCAAACTTGTTAGTTCCTTTGGAAAAAAATAAATCAATTGCCCTCAAAAAATTTGTTTTACCTACATTGTTAGCTCCACATATTGTTAACATATTATTAGAATTTATATCAATAGACATCTTGTTTATTGATCTATATCTTATAATTGTTATATTTTTAATAACTATTTCCATAAATCTACCTCTAACTATTTCAAATTATTTAATGCTCCATTGTCTAAATCATCAATACTATATAAAGTTTCAAGTATATTAAAAGTTTCATTAAGTGGTAACTTAGCATGATTCCATCCTGTGCCATCAGTAATCCAAATAAAAGTTAATCCATCAATTTCTCTAACCTTATTTGCAATTAGTTCATAGCTTCGTGCTGTTTCATTTAATTTAGAACCTTGTGTTGCATAAAAATTTGTTTCAATAACATATATTTGTTTGTCTGTTTTAATTACATAATCCCATCGCTTTGTTGCTTTAATATCTCCCATTAAAATTGATAAATCTATATTCCATTTTGATTCAATTTCTGAAGTATACATTTCTTTAAAATAATTTATATCTTTAACATATCCAGCTTTTATAATGTAATTTTCAACAAGTTCTTCCATTAAATGGCCACCACGATTTTTCCTGCCATTTGAATCCAATCCAACTTCAACACCTAATAGATAATCATACAAATTATTAATGATATGATTCTGTAGCAAGTTAAATAATCCTGTTTGTCTCATAAATGTTACATAATCTCCAACCGAATACACCATTTTATTAAATTTAAATAAATATTCATTTGTAGCATCTTTTATAAATATCTCATTTGATCTTACAGCAAGTAACACTGGAATTACTTCTAAAGTTTCAGGATACTTTACTATTATATTTTCAAATTCTTTCTCAATATTTTTACTTCCTATCAACGAATTCAAAATATTAAGTTCAACTTTATATTTTTCTGCAAATTTATATATTTTATCAAAATCAACATAATAACTATAATTTGATATGCTCGTTTTAAATTTACTAAGCCATTTATTGAAATCTCTTTTCATATTAATTCCTCCTACAATAATTCAACGATAATAAAGCTCTTGTCATCGGAAAATTTCCAATAAGATTTTTTATTTTCTTCACCTGAATATCCTATAAATCCTGCTTTTTTATAATAATCAGTTATACCACCAAAATATTTTCTAGTTTTATTTATCTTTAACTTCTTTTTTATTCCAAAACACTCAACTTCGAATTCTTCAAAATTCTGGATTTCATCATATATTTGTCGAGGAATTGGTAATATTCTAGCTCTAATATCGTTTCTAGAAATTGGCTTTGGTATACTTTCATCTTTTATATTGTTATTACAATTATTAAAAACTGATATTTCCTTTTCTTCTTGTTCTATTAATGATTTAATTCTATTTTCCGATATTCTTGGAGTCCAATCAATCATTACATCTTTCTCAGGATGATTCAAATAATAGTTTACAATATCAGCACCGTTTATTAATACTACAGGTTTTGAGTTTTCAGCTGCTTTTTTTATTGCATCACTTGTAAAATATCCTGTTGTTATGAATATTCTTCCATTAGGATTTTCTTGTTCATTTGATTGTAGATCTGAAATTGGATGCCTATTAATATTTTGTCCTGTTGGAGAATATTTTTTTGCCTGGACAATATATTTTTCTTGTATTTCATTGCTTCCAGGGATAACGCGCTTATAACAAATTAAATCAATACCCCCATCCCCTGAGCGACCAGTTACTTCTATATCTTCAAAACCGATATCATTTAAAAATATTTTTACAAATATTTCAAATTGTCTTCCACCTTTTACTTTATTTTCTTTATCAAAACATTTATAAAAATCTTCAACTAATTTTTTGATATTATTATTCATCAATTCTATCTTCCTTTCTTTTAATAGTTAAATCTAAATATTCTTTTTCTAAATCTATGCCTATATATTTTCTTTTCAATTTATTTGCGACAATTCCAGTTGTTCCACTTCCATTAAAAGGATCCAATATTAAATCTCCTGCATCGGTTGATGCTAAAATTAATTTTTCTAATATTACCATTGGTTTTTGGGTTGGATGTTTTCCACATTTCTTTTCACTAGGCTTAGTTAATGATGATTCCCAAACATCTTTTGCTTGTTTTCCACCATTTAATTCTTTCATTAATTGGTAATTAAATTTATGTTTGGCTTTCTTTATATCTTTTTTTGCCCACAATATTGTTTCTGTTGAATGAACAAAATATCTGCAACTAATATTTGGAGGAGGATTTAGTTTTTTCCATGTTATATTATTTATAATTTTAAATCCTTCTTGTTCTAAAGCCATTCCAATTGAATAAATATTATGAAGTGTTCCACTTATCCATATAGTTCCTTCATCTTTTAAAATGTTATAACATAATCTTATCCATTCTCTGTTAAATTTATGTTTTTCTTCAATTCCTATTTTTTTATCCCATTTTCCTTTATTAACAGAAACCATTTTTCCACCACTGCAAGAAATACCATCGCCAGACAAAAAATAAGGTGGATCAGCAAATATCATATCTATACTATTCTTTTTTATTTTTTTTAATTCTTCTAATGAGTCACCTAAAATCAATTTAAAATCTCTTTTATTATAATAGTACTTTTTTGTCATTGATATTAGGCCTCCCATCTTAAATATTATTCTTCAAATCCTTCTTTGTTTTTATAATTTGTAATTATTACTTCTTCAACTGTACCTCTATTTTTTGCACTAGCCCCTATATTTCTTTGTGCAGTAACATAATTAAAGTTATATCCTTTGTATAATTCTTTAACAAGCTTTGTATTATAATTTGATAACATTACATAGCAGCCTCTTTTATCAAGTTCTTTAAACACATCTGATAAACGCTTTTGTTCTTCTTTACCAAATCCATTTTCGGTATAACTATTAAATGTTGAAGTGTCTGAATCATAAGGAGGATCAAAATATATAAAATCTCCTTTTTTAGCATTTTTTACAGATTTCTCAAAATCAATTGATAATAGTTTAATATCGTAAAAGTTTAATAGGCAATGAATTATTCCTAAATTAGGTCCATCATAAGTATTTACTTTAACTTTTTTACCAGATGGAACATTGAACTCATTTTTACTATTTACTCTATATAATCCATTAAAACAAGCTTTATTTAAATAAATTGTTCTAGCCGCTCTTTTATAATCAGCTAATTTATTAAAATTCTTCTTATTTCTATCTAAATCTCTTATTTTATAATAGTATTCTTCTGAATGATTCGCTTCGTGTTTATTTAATTCAGCACACATATTTGCAAATTTGTTTTCATCTTTAATACATTCATATACATTCATTAATTCAGCATTATAATCATTTATGACTGCTTTTTTTGGTTGAAGTTCATATAATAAAGCTCCTCCACCAACAAATGGCTCATAATATGTTTTATACTCGTCTGGAGCAAGTTTTACTAATTTATCTACGATTGATCTTTTACCTCCTGCCCACTTTACAAATGGTTTCGCTTTAAGCATATTAATACACCTCACTATAAATAATTATACCATAATTTGCCTAAATTCCGTCATATTAACGACAAATATATTTTTTTATTATTAATTATTTTTTTATAAAAGTTACTAACCCCAGTAAATATAAGTGTTTAAATCAAAAATAGTACCCCCTAAAGGGGTGATCAAAGGCCTCTTGTAAATATC